>NZ_JBWBYV010000002.1:0-19399 GCF_056174685.1 Janthinobacterium sp. BHSEK | reverse complement strand
GAAAGATTACCCTGACCTTGAATAGTTCGTGTTTTGCGTTTTTATACAATCTAGAGCGAAAGCTGCAGATCATCATTTGGCGTAACGCATTAGGTCAAGCATGCGCTTTTACGCTAAACAGCCATTCGGCAAATGCCTGGAGCATCGCCCTGCGCTGCTTCAGGTACTCCGCCGAATTATAGACGCCACGTACCCCGCCGTCCTTGTGCGCGAGCTGCATCTCGATATGGTCGGTATTGAATTCGTGCTCGTTCGCCCAGGTGGACCCCACCTTGCGCCAACCGTGCCCCGTCATGCGGCCCTTGTACCCGATCCGGTGGATGAGGTACAGGATCGAATTTTCGCTCATGGGCCGGTTGCCTGTTCGATCATTCGGAAACACGTAGGCGCTCCCGCGCGAGCGCAGTTTCATTTCTTTCAGCAGCGCCTGGGCTTGCGTCGACAGCGGTACAAGATGCTCGCGGTTCTTCTTCATCCGCTTGCCAGGTATGCGCCAGATATCACCTTCGACTTCTGCCCACGTCATGCGGCGCAGCTCGTCCGTGCGGGTCCATGTGAGTGCCAGCAGCTTGCAGGCCAGCACAGACTGAATTTCATCCTCCAGCGCGAGGCGTTCCAGGAATGGATGCACCTCGGATATGGCTAACGCCGCAAAACCCTCACGGGGCTTTCTGGAAAACGCAACCTTCGCATTGATCGATGATGCCGGGTTCTCGTCGCAGTGTCCGTGCTGAACGCCCCAGTCAAGCACCTGACTGGCCCACATTCGCACGCGTCGAACATAGACGGACAGGCCCGCCGCATCCATGGGCCTCAAGGCATCCATCAGACTGTCCCGCGTGATATCGCGCAGCAGCATGCCCCCAAGTTTCGGCGACAAATGCATTGCTAGGCCCCTGAGTGCATTGGCTTTGTAACCCTCACTGATGTCGGTTCGGCCGGCCCAGTATTCTGCAATTGCAAGATCGAACGTGATCGATGGTTTCACCTTAAGCTTTGGCTTGAGATCTTCCCCGTCGAGTAGCTTCAAGCGGATCGCATCGCGTCGTTCGCGTGCCTCTTTCAAGCCAATGAGCGGATACGGGCCGATCACCGCAGTTTGCTGCTTACCGTCAGCATTGCGATACGCCACGCGCCAGACCTTGCCCCCGCTGGGCAAAACAGCCAGGAATAGACCATGACCGTCAAACAGCTTGCGCAGCTTCCCGTTGTTGGGAAGAGCCTTGCGGCAATCGTTGTCGGTAAGGGTATTGATCGCCATGGCGCGGTTCCTGTAGGTACGGTAGATGAGAAAACCGCATCATACCTACAAATGAACCTACGTGAAAATGTGCGACAGGGAGTGTGACGGTAGCCAAATCTGCGATTCAGATTGGCTAAAATCCACTTAACTCATTGATTTTCAAGGATTTTATGCGCTATAGCGTGCGATACGTTATGGCAACCTTGAATATAATTGGCGGAAGCGGTGAGATTCGAACTCACGAACAGTTTAACCCGTCGCCAGTTTTCAAGACTGGTGCCTTCAACCACTCGGCCACGCTTCCAGATGGCAGCATTATACATAAAGGTCACTGGCTTACCAATGGCTAGTACTGTCGTGGCCTTACTCCCCCAACGGCAAGGACTGGGGCAGACGCCCTACAGGCCCCAGTTTTCCCGCAGCGCCGTCTCGAACTCCCCCGCCGGCAACGGGCGCGAGAACAGATAGCCCTGCACTTCGTCGCAGCCTGAACTCTTCAGGAAGGCCAGCTGCTCGGCCGTTTCCACGCCTTCCGCTATCACCTTGTGGTGCAGCTGCTGGGCGATGCTGATGATGGTGCTGGCGATGGCGCAGTCGCTGGCGTCGGTCGGGATGCCGGTGGTGAAGGACCTGTCGATTTTCAGGGTGTCGATGGGGAAGCGCTTGAGGTAGGACAAGCTGGAGTAGCCGGTGCCGAAGTCGTCCAGCGACAGGGCCACGCCCAAGGCCGTGATGCGGTCCATGATGCCGATGACCCTCTCGATGTTGTGCATCAAGGTGCTTTCCGTGATTTCCAGTTCCAGCCAGGCCGCTTCCAGGCCGTAGCGGGCCAGGGTCGCCGCCACCCGTGCGGGCAAGGCTGCCGTGAATTCGCGCGCGGAAACGTTGACGGCCAGGCGGATCGGCGGCAGGCCCGCCTGTTTCCACGCCTGTGCCTGGGCACAGGCCGCTTCCAAGACCCATTCGCCCACCTGCACCACCAGGCCCGTCGATTCGGCCAGGGGGATGAATTCGGCGGGCGGGATCATGCCGTGCTGCGGGTGGTGCCAGCGCACCAGCGCTTCGGCGCCGATGATGCGGCCGCTGCCCAGCGCATACTTTGGCTGGTAGTGCAGCAACAGTTGCTGTTCAGATAATGCCTGGCGCAAGCCTGTTTCCAGGCGCATGCGTGCCTGCATGCCCAGGTTCATGTCCTGGCTGTAGAAGGCCACGCTTTCCGCTTCGCCGCCGCTGTCCTGCTTGGCGCGGTACATGGCGATGTCGGCCAGGCGCAGCAGGGTTTCCGCATCCTGCCCGTCCTGCGGATACACGCTGATGCCGATGCTGGCGCCCACGCGCAGGTCGTGGCCCTCGATCAGGAACGGTTCCACCAGCGAGGCCAGCAGCTTTTGCGCCACCATGCTGGCCTCGAAGTGCTGGCCGATGTCGAACAGGCCGACGGCGAACTCGTCGCCGCCCAGGCGCGCCACCAGGTCCTGGTCGCGCAATGCCTGGCGGAAACGCAAGGACACTTGCCGCAGCAGTTCGTCTCCGATGCGCCGGCCCAGGGTGTCGTTGATCAGCTTAAAACGGTTCAGGTCGATGAACAGCACGCAGCCGAGCATCTTGCTGCGCTGCGCCACGCTGAGCGCCTGGTCGACCAGCTTGGCCAGCAGGGTGCGGTTCGGCAGGCTGGTCAGCGGATCGTAATACGCCAGGTGGTGCAAGCGCTCCTCGGCCAGCTTGCGTTCCGTGATGTCCGTCAGGTAGGCGATGAGTCCGATGGGCTTGCCGTCTATGTCCTGCAGCGGCGACAAAGAGAGGCTGGCCCAGAAGATCTCGCCCGACTTCTTTCGGCGGCGCACCTCCATCAGGCGCCCGCCCTGCTCCAGGAAGGCGTCGTGGAAACCCGTATCTTCGTCGTCGTACAGGAACAGGATGTTGCGCCCCACGGCTTCCACCGAGGTGTAGCCGAACAGGCGCTCGGCGCCCTTGTTCCAGCTGGTGATGTAGCCCGTCAAGTCCATCGTCAGCACGGATTCGTGCAACTGGTCGAGGATTTGCGTCTGTTGCGCCAGCAAGGCTTCCACTTGCGCGTAGGCATGGGTCGAGCGTTGCGCCAGCGAATGCACCTGCAGCACGCCAGCCGTCAGCGAAGCTAGGCTGGCCAGGTGGCGGCGGTCGGCATCGTTATACACAGGGCGGCCGGCCACGCTGTAATGGCCGAAACAATGGCCATCAAAACTGATTTCCTGCAGCAAAGCGGGAGTATCGCGGGGAAACGGCGCGGACGGCGCAGCCGACGTGGCGGCAGCGGCGCTGGCCGCGGGCAGGAACTGGCCATGCGGGCTGGCCATCACGGCGCTGGCGATACGCCCCAGCTCGGCCACCAGCGCGGGGCCGCGCAAACGCACGACGGCGTCGCACAGGGCGGCGCTGTCACCGAGGTAATCCGACAACGGCAGCAGGGCCATGCTAGAGGTTCCGGCTGACCTGGATGGCCCACTGGTAAGCCTGCAGCAGGCTGCGCCAATAGGTTTCTCCATCGATGCCGGCACGGCGCAAGCCTTCGGGCGGCGGCGTGGCGCTGTCGACCAGCGCCAGCAAGGTGCCCAGCTCGCCATTGCGTTCAAGCAAGGCGGTACTGACTTCAGGCGCCAAGTTCAGGGTCGCGATGATCTCTTCCATCGGCATGCCCAGCAGGACGTCGAGCAGGGAAAACACGCCCGCCATGAAGGCCAGGTCCTGCGCGTCGCGGTCGCCGCCGCGCAACTGGCACAGCGCTTCCATCTGCGCCGCGCGCACGGCCGCCAGCGGCAGCAGCGCGTGGATCTTGCCGTCGTCTTGCTGGCGCGCATACAGCAGCAGTTGCAGCCAGCGCTGCAGCTGGCGCCGGCCCAGCAGGGTGATGGCCTGGCTGAAGCTGGCAATCGGCGCCGTGAAACCGAAGGCGGCGGAATTGACCAGTTTTAATAGATGATAGCTGAGCGATGGATCTTGCTTGAGCGGCACTTCCAGCTCGTGCGCGTCGGCATCGCGGGCCAGCAGGCCCAGCAGCGCCAGCACGCGGCGGCGCGACGTGGCGTCTTCCGGCTCGCTTTGCTGGCGCGCATGGTGCAGGGCGTAATCGCCGGCAAACCAGCTCACGCCGAGTTCTTGCAATTGGGCAATATGCTCCGCGTCGGCGATATTGTAGGCCAGGTGCGGCCCCGGCAAGGGCAGCAACTGATGCAGGGCCGGGCGGGCGCCGGCCGCGTCAAAGCTCAGCGCGCGCGCATCGACCTGCGCCGCCGTCACGGGACCGGCCTCGGCGCCATCGAGCAGGATGCGGTAGCCGGCGTCGCGCCATTGCCGGCATTTTTTCTGCAGCCCTTTGTCGCCGGCAAGATGGGCCGGCAAACGGAAGATGGTGCGTTGCGGCGCCAGTTGCGCCAGCACGGCCTCGTCCACGCCATGCGGGTCGGCCAGGGGAATGATGCAGTCGAGCGGCGCCAGGAAGGCATACGCATCGGCGGCGGCCAGCGCCGCCAGCAGCGGCGCCGTCGAGGCTTGCGGTACATGCAGGGTGACAGCGACCCACTCGTTATGAGCATTGGCCACTGCTTGTAATCCCACCAACGGAAACAGGTTTGATTCAGACGCTGACATCGGTATCTCAGTGTGGGTAGGGCGCCATAGTAAATAAACTGACCAGCATTGGCAACCCTGGCCCGACAGGGATGCCATTTCGACAGCGAGAATCATTCTATCCGAATCTCACCCACGAAACAGTTTAATTTTGGCAATAAATGTTCAAAAAGAACATTCCCCCGCGAGATCCGCCTGTCATGCGGGTTTGACAAGAACGTGGCGCCGCGCGCGCCTTCTCAGGCGCCGCCGCCCTGCGCGTGCTCGACCGCGTATTTGATCAGTTCGGCCTGGCCTTCGATACCGAGCTTGCGCTTGATGTTCAACCGGTGCGTCTCCACCGTGCGCACGCTCAGGTCCAGTGCGCGGGCGATCTGCTTGTTCGCCTGGCCCGCCGCGATGTGCTGCAGCACCTGCTGTTCGCGCGTGGTGAGGAAGGAATCGTGGACTTGCGGGCGCGACAGTTGCCGCGCCAGCGCGGCGCTGTAATAAATGCCGCCGGACATCACCGTCTCGATGGCAAACACAATATCTTTACCGGGAGCATCTTTGAGCACGTAGCCGCGCGCGCCGGCGGCGATGGCTTGCGACACATATTCGAGCTTGTCGTGCATGGACAGGATCAGCACGGCGATCTGCGGAAACGCCTGCTTGAACAGCGCCGTCGCTTCGATGCCGTTCGTGCCACGCATATTGATATCCATCAACACGAGGTCCACCTGGTGCGCGCGCGCCTGGGCCAGCGCTTCATCGGCGCCGCCCGCCTCGGCCACCACGTCGAAATGCGCAACCGCTTCCAGGCGCGCGCGCAAGCCGTCGCGCACGAGGGGGTGGTCGTCCACCAGCAGGATGTTGATTTTCTCGGTCATGGTTGCGTATCTATAAGTGTGTGGATGGAAGGGCGAGCCGCGCCAGCACCACGGTGCCGGCCGGAGACGAGGTGATGTGCAGGCTGCCGCCGATGGCTTCCATGCGTTCCGTCATGTTGCGCAGGCCGATGCCGCGCTGCGGGTGCAGGGCGATGCCGTCGAAATCGAAGCCGCCGCCATTGTCGCCGATGCGCAATTCCATCGCCTTGCCCGTCTCGCGCAAGCTCACTTCCACGCCGCGGGCATGGGCGTGGCGCTCGCAATTGGTCAGCGCTTCCTGGGCGATGCGGAACAGCACGGTATTCACCATGTCGGGCAAGCCCTCGCCCGCCGCGGCCGGGCTGGCCGTGAAACTGGCTTGCGCGCTGCTGCTGTCATTGAATTCATGCACCAGGTGGTCGAGCGCGGCGGCCAGGCCCAGGTCGTCGAGGATGGCCGGGCGCAGGTTGTGCGAAATGCGCCGCACCTCGCCCAGCACCTTGTTCAGCTGCTCGGCGGCCCGCTCGAAGGTGGCCGGCGCCTTGTCTTTCTGCTCGGCATTTCCGGCCAGGCGCGCGATGCCCGCCTCGATCTGCAGCTTGATCGACACCAGCCACTGGCTGATGCCGTCATGCAAGTCACGCGACAGCCGCGCCCGCTCCTCCTCCTGCGATTCGACCACGCGCTGCGCCAGCACTTTCAGCTTGGCATCGGCCACGCGCAGTTCGCGCAGGTTCAGCACGAGGCCGCAAGCGGCCACCAGCAGGGAGCCGAGGATGGCGATGGCGGCGATCAATTCCATGGTCGAGCGGATATTGCGCGACTGCTGGGCGTCGACCTTGGCCAGCGCCTGGTCCACGTCATCCATGTAGATGCCGGTACCCATCATCCAGCCCCATTCCGGCATCAGGATCACATAGCCGAGCTTGGGCGCGGACTTGTTCGTCGACGGCTTGATCCAGTTGTAGCGCTCGAAACCGCCGCCGCTCTTCGCCCGCTGCATCAGGCGCTGGATGGTCAGGTTGCCTTCGGCGTCGCGCAACTCCCACAGATTCTGCCCCACCAGCTCAGGCTGGCGCGGATGCATCAGCGACTTGCCCTGCAAATCGTAGATGAAGAAATAGCCATCGTCCCCATAGCTGAGGGCGGACAGGATGCGCTTGGCCGCCTCTTGCGTGGCGGCATCCTTGCGGCCCGAGCCATATAAGGAGGCGATGGAATGGCTGGCCAGGGTCACGTAATGCTTGAGTTCGGCTTCCTTGCTGGCCAGGTAGGCTTGCTGGATGGTGGCGCGCTGCTGCTCGGCCAGGGTGATCGCCTGGTGCCGCACGGCAAATGCGATGGCGCACAGAGCGAGGATGAGCGGCGTGATGGCCAGGAAGATGACTTTCTGTCTGAGTTTCATGGCCTGGCGCTCCGGCGGCGTCTTTACGGATGGGAAGGCGTGATTTTACGTCGCGGCGCGGCGATCGGTCTGCGTAGTAATACTGAGCGTTACTGCGTAGTGCTGCGCTTGCGGCAATTATACGATTCCTGAATACTCGCCATAAGCTGCAGATACACCAATTCATACCAAACTGGCAACGACCAGGCTCGGCAGCACACATCATCGCACGGCACAGCGCCCGTCACATCTCTGGAGGAAGCATGAACCGCATTTTCAAACAGCTCGGCTGGGCAGCGCTTGCGCTGGCAGGCGCCGGGTCCCTGGGCGTTGTCGCCCTGCAACGTGGCGAACCGATCAGCGCGATCTGGATCGTCATCGCCGCCGTCTGCGTCTACCTGATCGCCTACCGTTTCTACAGCCTGTTCATCGCCGACAAGGTGCTGGGCCTGGACGCGCGCCGCATGACGCCCGCGTTCAAGCACAACGATGGCCTGGACCACGTGCCGACCAACAAATATGTGCTGTTCGGCCACCATTTCGCGGCGATTGCCGGCGCCGGCCCCCTGGTCGGCCCCGTGCTGGCCGCGCAGATGGGCTATCTGCCCGGCATGCTGTGGATTCTGGCGGGCGTGGTGTTCGCGGGCGCCGTGCAGGATTTCATCGTGCTGTTCATTTCCATGCGCCGCGACGGCCGCTCGCTGGGCGACCTGATCAAGGCTGAACTGGGCGAAATCCCCGGCATGATTGCCTTGCTTGGCTGCTTCATGATCATGGTCATCATTTTGGCCGTGCTGGCATTGATCGTCGTCAAGGCGCTGACGGGCTCGCCTTGGGGCAGCTTCACCGTGATGGCGACGATTCCCATCGCCCTGTTCATGGGCGTGTATTCGCGCTTCATCCGCGTGGGCCGCATCGGCGAAATCTCCATCATCGGCTTTGTGCTGCTGATGCTGGCCATCATCGGCGGCCAGTACGTGCAGGAACATGCCGTTCTCGGCCCGATGTTCACGTTCACGGGCACGGAATTGACGTGGATGCTGATCGGCTACGGCTTCATCGCTTCCGTCCTGCCCGTGTGGCTGCTGCTGGCGCCGCGCGACTACCTGTCGACTTTCCTGAAGATCGGCACGATCCTGGGCCTGGCCATCGGCATCATCGTCGTCGCGCCGTACCTGAAAATGCCGGCCATGACCAAGTTCATCGACGGCTCCGGCCCCGTCTGGTCGGGCAATCTGTTCCCCTTCCTCTTCATCACGATCGCCTGCGGCGCCGTTTCCGGCTTCCACGCGCTGATTTCCTCGGGCACCACGCCGAAGATGATTGAAAACGAAAGCCACGCCCGCTTCATCGGCTACGGCGCCATGCTGATGGAATCGTTCGTGGCCATCATGGCCCTGGTGGCCGCCTCGACCATCGAGCCGGGCATCTATTTCGCCATGAACAGCCCGGCCGCCCTGATCGGCACCACGGCGGAATCGGCCGCGCAGGCGATCTCGCAATGGGGCTTCTATGTCACGCCGGAGATGCTGACGCAGACCGCCAAGGACGTTGGCGAACACAGCATCATCTCGCGCGCGGGCGGTGCGCCGACCCTGGCCGTCGGCATGGCGCAGATCCTGTCCGGCGCCATCGGCGGCAAGGCCATGATGGCCTTCTGGTACCACTTCGCCATCCTGTTCGAAGCGCTGTTCATCCTGACGGCCGTCGATGCGGGCACGCGTGCGGGCCGCTTCATGCTGCAGGACTTGCTGGGCAGCTTCGTGCCAGCGCTGAAACAGACGGAAAACGTCATCGCCAACCTGCTGGCCACGGGCCTGTGCGTGGCGGCCTGGGGCTACTTCCTGTACCAGGGCGTGGTCGATCCATTGGGCGGCATCAACACCCTGTGGCCGCTGTTCGGCATCGCCAACCAGATGCTGGCGGCCATCGCGCTGATCCTCGGCACCTGCGTGCTGTTCAAGATGAAACGTGGCCAGTACGCATGGGTCACGATCACGCCGACCATCTGGCTGCTGCTGTGCACCCTGACGGCGGGCTGGCAAAAGATTTTCGACGCCAATCCGCGCGTCGGTTTCCTCGCGCATGCGAAGAAATACTCGGCGGCCCTCGACGAAGGCACCCTGCTGGCGCCGGCCAAGTCCGTGGCGCAGATGCAGCAGATCATCTTCAACGATTACCTGGACGCCGGCCTGGCCGCCTTCTTCGTCATCGTCGTGATCAGCGTGCTGTTCTTCGGCATCCGCACCATCCTGAAGGCGCGCGCCGACAGCCGTCCGAGCACCAAGGAAACGCCGTTCCAGGCCATGCCCACGGTGCAATGATGATCGACGAAATCATCAAGGCAGGACGGTATCTGGGGCAAAGCATGCGGCTCATGTGCGGCTTGCCCGAGTACGACACCTACGTGGCGCACCGGGAAGTGACCCATCCCGGCGAGCCGATGATGACGTATGAAGAGTTCTTCCGCGAACGGCAGGAAGCCCGCTACGGCGGGGCCGGCAAACGTGGAGGTTGTTGTTAATAGTATGGTCAGTCCCTTCGGGATCGGAATGTGCCCCCATTGGTACACATTCCCCCTCCTGGGTCTGACCCCGGCCTTTCAGGGGTTTAATTGCATCCCCAAAAGCAAATACCGGGGTCAGTTGTGTAGGTCGGATTAGCGCGCAAGCGCGTAATCCGACAATATCGTTGGCCGGTGATGCTGTCGGATTACGCGCGGCTTTGCCGCGCTAATCCGACCTACGTGCTGCCCTCCGTTGTTTCATCTCGTATAAGTTCCCCTCCCCTCTCCTCCCTTAGACCCACATCAATATCAGGATGTGTCTTCGCGTCTATATTTTTCCAATAGGAATTAAATAACAGTCAACGGGCGACCGGGGAAGCAGCGAATTCATGTTCAATTTCCAACGCTCCAGCATCAGCCAGAAGCTGACCATGATTTCGGTATTGTCGTCAGGCTGCGCGCTGCTGCTGGTGTTCGTGGCGTTTGCGCTGACTTCCGTACTCAACCACAAGAACGATGAAGGCCGGCAATTGCTGTCCCTGGCGGGCGTGATCGGCGCGGCCAGCGCGGCGCCCATGCTGTTGGGTAAGCCGGCGCAGGCGCAGGCGGAACAGGTGCTGGCGGCACTGTCGGCGCGCGACGAGGTGGCCCAGGCTGCGCTGTTCGACCGGGGCGGCCGGCTGTTTGCCCTGTACCGCGCGCCGCAGCATGCGGACGGCCTGGCGGCGCCGGAAGACATGGACCCGGCCCTGCTGGCCGACATGGCCGTGCAGCCCGTCACGCAAGGCTCGGGCACCACCCTGGCGCCCGCCATGCGCTTGTACCGCCCCGTCTACCGGCCAGGCGAACCGCAGCAGATCATCGGCGCCGTGCTGATCGAGGCGGACCTGAACCACATGTGGCGCGACATCGGCCGCCACGTGGGCGCCATCGGCGGCGCCACCGTGCTGTCCTTCCTGATCGCCGTATTCCTCGCGCGGCGCTTCAAGAGCGTGATCGCCGAACCGATCACCAAGCTGATCGATACGGCGCAAAAAGTGTCGAGCAGCCAGACCTACAGCCACCGCATCGCGCACCAGCGCAGCGACGAGCTGGGCGTGCTGATCGACAGCTTCAACGACATGCTGGCGCAGATCGACAGCCGCGACAGCACCCTGGCCAATTACCGCGACCAGCTCGAGCGCCAGGTGGGCGTGCGCACGGCGCAGCTGGAAAAGGCCAAGGATGCGGCCGAGGCGGCCAGCCAGGCGAAGAGTTCCTTCCTCGCCACCATGAGCCATGAAATCCGCACGCCCATGAATGGCGTGCTGGGCATGACGGAATTGCTGCTGGCCAGTCCGTTGAGCCCGCAGCAGCGCCACTACACGAGCATGGTCCAGCGCTCGGGGCAGAATTTGCTGGTGATCATCAACGACATCCTCGATTTCTCCAAGATCGAGGCGGGCAAGCTGAGCGTGGAATACATCCGGTTCAATTTCCGCGAATTGCTCGACGACATAGAACACGTGTTCGCGCCGCAGGCGGAAGCGAAGAATATCAGCCTGGAATTCGATATCGCCTACGACATTCCCATCGCCATCTGCGGCGATCCGAACCGTTTGCGCCAGATCATCGTCAATCTGCTGGGCAATGCCATCAAGTTCACGGAAACGGGCAAGGTCACCGTGAAAGTGACCGTGTGCAGCGAAGACGCGCCCAGCGTGGGCTTGCGCTTCGAGGTGCACGACACGGGCATCGGCGTGTCGAGCGAAGCGCAGACGCGCATCTTCGAATCGTTCTCGCAGGCGGACGGCTCGACCACGCGCAAGCACGGCGGCACGGGCCTGGGATTGACGATCTCGAAACAGCTGGTGGAGCTGATGGGCGGCACTATCGGCGTTAATAATGCTTTAACGCAAGGATCGATCTTCTGGTTCGAAGTAAATTTCGATAAGCGGCGCGTCGACAGCGACGACCCGTCCTTCAACCTGAAAACCACGCGAGGGTTACGCGCCTTGATCGTCGACCACACACCCGCCACGCGCGCCGTGCTGGAGCGGCAACTGGCCAGCTGGCGCATCGTCAGCGACAGCGCCGGCACGGCCAGCGACTGCCTGGCCAAGCTGCGCGCGGCCGCGCAGGCGGGCACGCCGTATGGCGTGGCCCTGCTCGACATGGAATTGCCGCGCACCAGCGGCCTGGCCCTGGCCGCCACCATCAAGAGCGACCCGCTGCTGGCCGACCTCAAATTACTGCTGCTGAGCACGGAACAGGCGGCGGCCGATCCCGTGCAGCGGCGCGAGGCGGGCGTGGCCTTCCAGCTGATCAAGCCGGCCCGCGAATGCGATCTGTTCGACTGCATCGTCACGCCGCCGCGCGCCAGCGAGGGCATGCGTG
This sequence comes from Janthinobacterium sp. BHSEK, assembly GCF_056174685.1. Classification (NCBI taxonomy): domain Bacteria; kingdom Pseudomonadati; phylum Pseudomonadota; class Betaproteobacteria; order Burkholderiales; family Oxalobacteraceae; genus Janthinobacterium; species Janthinobacterium sp. BHSEK. The sequence goes on along the minus strand of NZ_JBWBYV010000002.1, from coordinate 7,436 downwards.
TCCATCCGCCGCACGCGGCACGGCAGGTGGGCCGGCGCCAGCGCCGCCGCGTGCTGCTGGCCGAGGATAATCCCGTCAACGTGGAAGTGGCGCTGGCCATGCTCGACAGCCTGGGCCTGGACGTGGTCTGCGCGCGCAACGGCGAAGAAGCCCTGCAGGCGGCGCAGGCCGAGGATTTCGATCTGATCCTGATGGATTGCCAGATGCCCGTGATGGACGGCTTTGCCGCCACGGCAGAAATCCGCCGCCACGAACAGCAGTGCGGCCACGCGCGCGTGCTGCCCATCGTCGCCATCACGGCCAATGCCCTGCAGGGCGACCGCGAAGCATGCCTGGCGGCCGGCATGGACGATTACCTGAGCAAACCGTTCACGCAGCTGGACCTGGGCCACACGATCGCGCGCTGGATCACCCTGCCGCGCGCGGCCACCGTGCACCACAGCGAAGCGCAGGAGCCGCAGACGCCGCAAGAAGCGCCGCCCGGGCCGCCGCCCGAAGTGACGCCGCCCTCCGCCGCCACGGCATCGGTCCAGCCGCTGAACCGGCAAGCGCTGGAAAACATCCGCGCCCTGTCGCACGCCGACGGCGATGCGCTGCTCGAACGCGTCATCCAGGCCTTTGTCGGCGAAACGCCGCGCCAGTTGACGGCCATGCGCGAGGCGATCGCCGGCGCGGATGCGGAAGCGCTGCGCAAGGTGGCGCACAGCCTCAAATCGGGCAGCGCGAACGTGGGCGCCGATGGCCTGGCGCAGCTGTGCAAGGAGATGGAAAAACTGGGCCGCGCCGGCAGCACCGAGGGCGCGGCTGCCCTGCTGCAGCAGATGCAGCAAGCCTTCCTGGCCGTACGCGAATCGCTGAACGCCATCCTCATGAAGGAACACTGACATGACAGCGCCCCTCTCCCCTCCCCGCGGCCTGGTGCTGGTGGCCGACGACGATCCCGTGATGCGCTTGCTGATGCGGCAGATGCTCACGCAGGTGGGCCTGGACGTGATCGAGGCCGAAGACGGCGTGCAGGCGCTGGCCAGCTACAAGCACAGCGGGCCGGACCTGGTCATGCTCGACGTCGACATGCCGGCCATGGACGGCTTTGCCGTCTGCCGCGAAATCCGCCACCAGGAAGTGGGCGGCACGGTACCCATCATCATGGTGACGGGCGGCGACGAACTGGAAGCCGTCACGCGCGCCTACGAGGTGGGCGCCACCGACTTCATTTCCAAGCCCATCAACTGGCCCATCCTGGGGCACCGCGTGCTGTACGTGCTGCGCGCCAGCGACGCCATCGCCCGCCTGCGCATCGCCGACGCGCACAACCGCGCCGTGCTGGCCGCCATCCCCGACACCTTCTTCCGCCTCAACCGAGAAGGCTTTTATCTCGACTACGAACAGGGTCACGACGCCAGCGCCGGCTTTTCCATCAGCGACTGCGTGGGCAGCCATATCCGCGACGTGCTGCCGCCCGAAATCGCCGCGCGTCTGCTCGACAAGGCGCACGCCGTGCTGGCCACGCAGCACATCGGCTCGGTCGACTACACGCTCACGCACGAGGACAGCACGCGCCACTTCGAGGCGCGCCTGGTGGCGACGGGAGCCGACGAGGTGCTGGGCCTGGTACGCGACATCAGCGAGCGCAAGCGCACGGAAGAGCAGATCCGCCGCCTCGCCTATTGCGACAGCCTGACGGGCATCCCCAACCGCCAGGCCTTCCTGGAAACCCTGGAACGGGAACTGCTGCGCTCGAAGGAACACGACAAGAAATTCGCCGTGCTGTTCATGGACCTGGACGCCTTCAAGCGCATCAACGACACCCTGGGCCACGACGTGGGCGACCATCTGCTCAAGGTGGTGTCCGAGCGCCTGCGCGAAACCATCCGCCCCAGCGACCTGGTGCTGCGCGCCGAACACGAGTTCGAGGCATCCTCCGGCGGCAGCAACCTGGCGCGCCTGGGCGGTGACGAATTCACGATTCTGATCCCCGACCTGGAGAAGGTGGAGGACGCGCTGAACGTGGCGCACCGGGTCAAGGAAGCCATGCGCCGGCCCTTCATGATCGAGGGGCACGAGATTTTCGTCACGGCCAGCATCGGCATCTCGCTGTATCCGGAAGATGGCGAGGATTGCAACTCGCTGTTGAAATATGCGGACACGGCCATGTACCACGCGAAGAACTGCGGCAAGAACAACGCCAAGCTGTACAGTTCCTCGCTGACGATGGAAATCATGAGCCACGTCAAGATGGAAGTGGGCCTGCGCAAGGCCTTGCAGAACAACGAACTGTATCTGCTGTACCAGCCGCAGATCGACGTGCCCAGCACGCAGATCGTCGGCGTGGAAGCGCTGATCCGCTGGCGCCATCCCGAGCGGGGCATCATTTCGCCCACGGAATTCATCCCGCTGGCCGAGGAGACGGGGCTGATCGTGCCGATCGGCGAATGGGTGCTGCGCACGGCGTGCAACCAGGCCAAGGCGTGGCAAAGCGATGGCGGACGGGCCATCCGCATGGCCGTCAACCTGTCAGCGAAGCAATTCAAGGATGAAAACCTGATGCAGATCGTGCTCTCGGCCCTGGCCGACACGGGCCTCGATGCGCGCCTGCTGGAATTGGAATTGACGGAAGGCACCCTGATGGACGACGCGCGCGCCACCATGGTGACCTTGGAGCAATTGCGCGGCATCGGCGTCTACCTGTCGATCGACGACTTCGGCACGGGATACTCGTCGATGAATTATCTGAAACGCTTCGACGTGCGGGCGTTGAAAATCGACAAGAGCTTTATCGCCGGCTTGCCGCAGGACACGGAAAACGCGGCCATCACGCGCGCCATCATCGCCATGGCGCATGGCTTGAAAATGGTGGTGGTGGCCGAGGGCGTTGAAACGGACGAGCAGCTGCTGATGCTGGAAGAATACGGCTGCGACATGGCCCAGGGATACTTTTTAGGCCGCCCGTCGCCGCACGACACGATCACGGCCATGCTGGCCAGGCAAGCGGGCCAGCTGGCCAGCCTGGAAACTAGAGCACTTCGAAGGCAAGGATTTGCGTGACTTGCTGCGGATTGAAATTATCGTCGGAAATCATCACCAGGCTGCGGCGGCCGTTCTCCAGGCGCGGGCCCCAGCTGATGCCTTCGATATTGTCGATTCTAGCCAGGCCGATTTTTTCCAGGTCCAGCAGCAATCGCTTGCGCGCCGGCACATAAGTCGCGCCCGCCAGGGCCGGCATGACCTGGATATCGGTGGCGCCATCCGTGTCCATTTCGTAGACGCGCACGTGGTTCGTGTAGAGGCCGTCCGCGTTGGCCACGCCGGCCCGCTCCACGACGAGCACCTGATGGCCGTTCACGGCGAGGATTTCCGACACGCCATTGTCCGCCTCGCGCCCCGGCGCGGGCCGCGACGCCACCGGCTCGATCGGATACGCAAACTGGCCCAGCACCTTGCCGGCGCGGTCCAGGCGCGTGATGCGCACGACGGAGCCGTTATCGGGCGTGGCCAGCGGGCCGTCCTGGTACAGGGCCGCTTCCATACCCAGCCACAAGCTCTTGCCATCGCTGGCAAACGACAGCGCTTCAAACGTCATGTTATTGCGCGAGCCGATTTCTTCCTTCGAGACATTGAACATGGCGGGCGTGGGCAAGGTCGCGAGGAATTTTCCATCGCGGTCCGCATGACGCACGAACGGATGCAAGCCCACCTTGCGGTTGCCTTCGCTGCCGTACCACAGGCTGCCGTCCCGCGGATCGACGCGGATGGTTTCGATATCGGCCACCTGGTCGCCCCGCTCCAGTTTTGCATGGGCCAGGTTCGGATAGCGGCTGCCATCGGGCTGCGTGAAGAAGTGCACGCTGTTGAAGGTCACGGCGGAGAACCTCCCGCTGTCGTAATTGAGGCTGGCGCGGTAGAAACGGGCCGGATTGATTTCCGAGCGGTCATCGCTTTCCATCACCCAGCTCTTGCTGGCCGCATCGTAGTCGATGCCGGACAAGCCGCCCACCGTGGTGCCCCCGAACGACTGTTTCAAGGCGATGCGCTGTTCGCCGATCAGGCGCAGGCCGGCGATCGGCGCGTCGTGGGGGAAGCTGGCGCAGGCGGAGAGGAGGATAGTGCTGGATGCCAGGACAAGCGCGGTACGGAAAAATCGATGCATGACAGGTATCAGTGAGTTGCGTAGGTCGGCTTAGCGCGAAGCGCGTAAGCCGACAACATTGTTGGCTTGGCTGGTGGTGTCGGTAACGTGGCGTGGTGGTGTCGGATTACGCGGCTACGCCGCTAATCCGACCTACCCGACCTACACCACGCCATCGGTCTTGAGCCGCGCGATGGCGGCGGCGTCATAGCCGAGCGACGCCAGCACCTCGTCGTTGTGCTGGCCCAGGGCCGGTCCCAGCCATTGCGTCTTGCCCGGCGTGGCGGACAGCTTCGGGCTGATGGCGGGCAGTTTGACGGGCGTGCCGTCGGCGAAATGGTGTTGTTCGAACATGTCGCGGGCGAGAAATTGCGGATCGCTCAGCATGTCGCGCACGGAGTAAATCTTCCCGGCCGGTACATCGGCCGCCGTCAAGACGGCCAAGGCGCTGGCTATCGTGTGCGTGGCGCACCAGGCGCCGATGGCGTCGTCGATCTCCTGCGTGCGCGCCACCCTGCCGTCGTTGCGCGCCAGCTGCGGGTCGCCCGCCATGTCGATGCGGCCCATGGCCAGCATCAAGCGCTTGAAGATGGCGTCACCGTTGCCCGCGATGACGATATTTTCGCCATCGCCCGTCGTGTAGGTATTCGAGGGCACGATGCCGGGCAGGGAGCCGCCCGTGCGCTCGCGCACGACGCCCGCCTGGTCGTATTCGGGCACCAGCGACTCCATCAGGTTGAACACGGATTCGTACAGGGCCACGTCGACCATCTGCCCTTCCCCGCCGTCCCGCCCGCCCGTCACGTCGCGGTGGCGCAGCGCCATCATGGCGCCGATCACGCCATGCAGGGCGGCCACCGAGTCGCCGATCGACACGCCGACCCGCACGGGCGGACGGTCGGCAAAGCCGGACACATAGCGCAAGCCGCCCATCGATTCGCCGATGGCGCCGAAACCGGGCAAATCCTTCATCGGTCCCGTCTGGCCAAAGCCGGACAGGCGCACCATGATCAGGGACGGCTTTTCCTTTTTCAGCTGTTCGTAGCCGAGGTCCCACTTTTCCAGCACGCCGGGACGGTAGTTCTCGATGATGATGTCCGCTTCCAGGGCCAGCTGGCGCGCGATGGCCCGGCCTTCCGGCGTCTTCAGGTTCAAGGTCAGACTTTTCTTGTTGCGCGCCTGCACCGACCACCACAGGGACGTGCCATCCTTCAGCACGCGCCAGGTACGGATGGGGTCGCCGCCATCGGGCGACTCGATCTTGATCACGTCGGCGCCGAATTCGGCCAGCATGCGGGCGCAGAACGGCCCCGCGATCAGGGTGCCCAGTTCCAGGACTTTGATTCCTTGGAGGGGGCCGGAAGATGCGGAAACGTCTGTCATGTTGTACTCAGGTTGCCCTGCGGTCGAGCATCGCGCGGGCAATCGTGCCCGCGTCGACGTATTCCAGTTCGCCGCCCACGGGCACGCCGCGGGCCAAACGGCTCACGCGTAAGCCCCGCGCCTTCAGCATTTCGCTGATGTAATGGGCCGTCGCTTCGCCTTCATTCGTGAAGTTGGTGGCCAGCACCACTTCACTCACCACGCCATCGTTGGCGCGGTTCAGCAATTTTTCCAGGTGGATATCTTTCGGGCCGATGCCGTCCAGCGGAGACAGCCGCCCCATGAGGACGAAATACAGGCCCTTGTAGGTGAGCGTCTGCTCGATCATCAGCTGGTCGGCGGGCGTTTCCACCACGCACAGCAAGCGCTTGTCGCGCTCTTCGTCGAGACAGGTCTCGCACACTTCATGTTCGGTAAAGGTATTGCACAGGCCGCAGTGATGCACGGCATCGACGGCCTGGAACAGGGCGCGCGACAGCATGGCCGCGCCTTCCCTATCGTGCTGCAACAAATGAAACGCCATCCGCTGCGCCGACTTGGGGCCGACGCCGGGCAGGCGCCGCAGCGCCTCGGTCAAGAATTCAAGCGACTTGGACATGGATCAACCTTGCCCCGTGCCACAGATCGAGCGCATGCGGTGTTGCATCAGAATGGCATTTTGAAGCCGGCTGGCAAGTTCATGCCGCCGGTCAAGCCTGCCATTTTTTCCGCGGACGTCGCTTCCGCCTTGCGCACGGCGTCGTTGAAGGCGGCAGCCACCAGGTCTTCCAGCATGTCCTTGTCGTCGGCCAGCAAGGACGGGTCGATGGAGACGCGCTTGACGTCGTTCTTGCACGTCATGACGATTTTCACGAGGCCGGCGCCGGACTTGCCTTCCACTTCCACCAGCGCCAGTTGTTCCTGGGCCTTTTTCATGTTGTCTTGCATTGCTTGCGCCTGCTTCATCAGGCCAGCCAGTTGATTTTTCATCATGAGAATGCTCCGTTAATTCAGTTTGTGAGTGTGTTAATCATCAATGCAGGGTCGGCGCGGCGGAGCCGGCCGGTGCAGGGGTAATCGTTCCCGGCACAACAAAAGCGTCGAATGCACGCTTCATGTCGAGCACGAAGGGATCGCTGGCGATGGTTGCCTCCGCGGCAAGCTGGCACGCCTCGCGGTGGGCCTGCGCTTCCGCGCTGGCCGTGTACCAGACGGCGCCCAGTTCCGTATCGACGTTCACCTTGCAGCCGAAGCGTTCGCTCAGCGCGGCCGCCAGTTTTTCCACGTTGGCCGGGCTGCGCCACGTGTCGATCGGCACGCGCAGGCGGAACGTGGTGCTGTGGCCGTCGTGCAGGCATTCGATCAGCTCGGCCTGCACGGCCAGCTGCTGGGCCACGCCGCGCAAGGGCAGCACGGCAGCCACGGCCGGCCAGTTGCCGTCCCAGTCCAGGCCCGGCACGGGCGTGATCACATACGGCCCGCTGGGCGCGGCTTGCTTGGCGGCACGCTGCGGCATGACGACGGCCGGCTGCTCGCTGCTCTGCGCGGCGGGCGCGGCCACGGCGGCCGAGGCGCTGTCGTCGGAAAATTCGGTGACCCACGGCGGCAAGTCGTCATCTGCTTGCTGCTGTGGCGGCGGCGCGGCGGGACGCGCCGGCTGCACGGGCGCCGGAGCTTCCATGACGGCCACGGGCGGCGCATCGTCCCACGGCGCCGGCGCTTGCGCGGCGGCCGGTGGCGGCGGTGCTGCCTGGACGGGCGCTGCCGGAGCTGGCGTAGCGACTACGGCGGCCGGTGCCGGAGCCGCCGGCTTGGGCGCCGACGATGGCGCCGACGGCGCGCTGCCCGGACGGCCTTTCGAGGCGGCGCGGGCCGCTTCCAGCGCAGCATTGATGGCGGCGCGGGCGGAACTGATCGGGGCGCCCGATGCTGCCGGGGCAGCCGCAGG
>NZ_JBWBYV010000001.1:0-124080 GCF_056174685.1 Janthinobacterium sp. BHSEK | reverse complement strand
GCAGAATGGCGCCTGGAATGGCAGCGGCAACACGCTGGCCAGCACGCAGGATTGGAAACAATATAATCTGGACTTCAATACGGGGAACAATCCCCTGACATATTTGTACATAGGCAGCTGGAAGGCGAATCTGCTGCAGGCCGGGACCGTCTGGCTCGATGATCTGGAAATCAAACAGATCGGCCTGGCCCATACGATACGGCGCAATCCCGCGACCTTGCCCGTCACGGTCAAGTCGGAAGACGGCAGCATCACATATGTGGAATCGCTCGATTATGTCGTCGACACGGAAGCGCTAAGCCTTCCCGCGCAAAGCAGCATCGGCGAAGGTGCCCTCCTGCGCGTATCGGCCTATCAGTCGGCGCAGAACATGACGGCCATGTGGGGTACGCCGGCCAGCGCCTGCTATCAGAAATTCTTCGATATCCAGAAACAATATTACGACAATATCCACGGTCTGCTCGACGCCCCGACAAAATTCTTCCTCTACTATGATGAAAATCGGGTGCTCAACTGGGATCCTGCCTGCGGCAACATCACAGCCGGCAAATACCTGGCGAACATGATCGAGAAACACCAGGAAACCCTGCTGCAAGCGTATCCGAATCTGGAACTGTATGTGTGGAATGACATGTTCGATCCGAAGATGAACGCCATTCCGAAATACTGGGCCGTCAACGGCGACCTCAGCAACTCATGGCTAGGCTTGAAAGCGACGACGATCATCGTCAACTGGAGCGATGAAGGAACCGCCAAGCGCAAGGCATCGCTGGAATTCTTCCATGGCCTCGGGCATCGGCAAATGATCGCCGGCTATTATGACGACCGCGCCCTCGAAACCGGCAATGTGCATTCCTGGATGGAGGCGCTGGCGCAGGCGGAAAGCAATGGCGTGACGGGCGTCAACGGCTTCATGTACACGGCCTGGCGCGGCAATGCCGGCTATGCCGACGTGAAAGCCGTCGCCGACTACATCAAGCAGCATTATCCGCAGCGCTGGCCACAGCAGTAAGACTCATCCCCGTTCGCAGCGCCAGTGCGCGGGCGCCGGCAAACTAAAGCCGTCGAGCAAGGGACCGCCCACGGGCGCCAGCACGGCGGCGGCGACTTGCCCGAACGCGCGCTGGCCGGCCGGCAAGTCGCCGGCGGCCAGGCGCAGCGCGCCGTCGAGCTGTCCGGCGATCGCGGGATCGACCGCCTGCAGGCGGCGGAACAGGTGCTTGCCGCCGCCGCTCCATTGCCCCGCCGCGCGCAAGTGCAGGTCGGCCAGCGCTTGGTACAGCTGGCAAGCGACGGCCAGCGCCTCGCCCGGGTGCGTGCTGTCGACCAGGTCTTCCAGCGCGGTGGTGATGGCGTAGCGCCGGCGCTGCAGGTTTTCCGCGTCGAGCACGGGCGGCCCGGCCGTGACGAAGGCGTGCGCCAGCGCGTGCAGCTGCGCGTAGGCGTCGCCGGCGGCGACGATGTTTTCCCCTTCGACGACCATCATCGCCAGCGGCACCGTGCCGCCGGGCGCATCCATTTCCTTGCAAAAATACGTGAACGTGGCCACGTCGTGCGCGAACAGTTCCACCGTGCGCCCCTCGGCCACGATGGTATCGCGCCAGGCGCAATCGACGTGCTCGAACAGCAGCAGCAAATCGATATCGGAAGTAGGCGTTTGCCGGCCCGTGGCGAACGAGCCGCCGATGATGGCCGCCACGGCCGTGGGATAGCGTTCGCGTACCAGCCGCTGGGCAATGGCGCGGATGGTCTCGTAGGTGGGGATCGTCGTCAAAGCCGGTGCTCCATGTCGATAAAACACTATCCTACACGCAATACGCAGGCTGCCGCCATCCTGCTACACTGGCGCCATCTGACCGAGGAACGAACATGGAATACGACTGCATCGTGGTGCCCTCGCCCGTGGGCGAACTGACCCTGGTGGCGCGCGGGGAAGCCCTGGCCGCGATTTTGTGGGAAAACGACAAGCCGAACCGCGTGCGCCTGGGCGCGCTGCGCGTCGATGACGGTTGCGCCGTGCTGCAGGAAACGGCGCGCCAGCTGGATGAATATTTTGCCGGCACGCGCCAGCATTTTGAGGTGCCGCTCGATTTTGCCGGCACGCCATTCCAGCAGGAAGTGTGGCGCGCGCTGCTGACGATACCGTACGGCCAGACGCGCAGCTATGGCGAGATCGCGCGCCAGATCGGCCGTCCCGCCGCCGTGCGCGCCGTGGGCGCCGCCAACGGCAAGAATCCCATTTCCATCATCGCCCCCTGCCACCGCGTCGTCGGCGCCACGGGCGAGCTGACGGGCTTTGCGGGCGGCCTGCATGCCAAGGAAACCCTGTTGGCGCTGGAAGGCATTTCCCTGTCCAGCGACCGCGAAGCGCTGAAGACGGGCCACGCCCGCCGGCGCGCCGTGCACATCGATACGGCGCAAGGCTGTTTATTTTAGGCGGCGGCATCGCTCCCCGTGTGGGATACTCACGCCCTCGTTCAAGCCACCACATCCTATGCCCTACCTTGTCATCGTGTTTTTTGTCGTCCTGTATCTGCTGGCCACGTTCTTTTTCCACATTCCCGTCCTGGTCGCCCTCGCATATGGCGTGCTGAGCCTCAGCTGTTTCGTTGCCTATGCGATCGACAAGTCGGCCGCAAAAGGGGGCCGCTGGCGCACCCCGGAGCGCACCTTGCTGCTGCTGGGGCTGCTGTGCGGCTGGCCGGGCGCCGTGCTGGCCCAGCAATGGCTGCGCCACAAGTCGAGCAAGCGCTCGTTCCGCATCGTATTCTGGATCACGGTCGCCCTCAATATCGGCGCTTTCGTGTATTTCAGCATGCATTACGCGGCGCCCGATATCGGCACGGACGTCGCGCCCATCGAGTTATAAGGTCACTCGCCCAGCAGGCGCAGCGATTCCAGCCAGTCCGCCTTCCACTCGCGCAGCAACGGTTGCGTGGCGAAGGCCTTTTTCAGGTGCGCCATCGGCACGCGGTGCACGTCGTGCAAGCCGAACGCCAGGGTCACCGGATGCCACAAATGGCTGTTCTTGCCGCCGCGCGAATTCTTGCGCACGCGCGCGCCATCGTCGCCAAAGATGCCCACGCCGCTGGCGAGTCCCTGGTCCAGGTCGACCTTGCCCACGCCGGCAAAGGCGGTCAAAATCTGCTCGCGCCCCAGGCCTTTCAAGGCGCTGGGCAAGACCACGAGCGCCTTGTCCGACTCCGCTTCGGCCGGCGGCGGATGCTGGAGTTCCTTGAGCAAACGCAAGAGATCGCGCTCCTGGAAGTGCAAGCCGTCCAGCGGCACGCGCAGTCCCGGCGCCTTGAGTTCGATGGCAATATTACTGGAGTCGCGCGTAAAACGCAGCCATACGTCGTCCGCACCCGCGGCCAGGTGCTGCTTGTCCTCGATGAACACGACGGGCGCCGCATAGCGCGTCACGCCGTCATGGAACAGCTCGCTCCACTGCTCGCTGTAGTCGAGCCAGACGTACGGCAAGCCGCCCTGCTCGAGCAGGCGCGCCAGGGTCCACGGGGTGCCCGTCTGTTGCGCCAGCCAGGCGCAGGCGTCAAAGGCGGTGGCGCGGTATGGCAGGGAGATGGAAGTCATGGCGGTTCCGTAGCTAAAAGTGGAGCGCAGTGTAGCAGACGCCGCCATCCGCTCCTGCGGCAGGCGCATCCGGCGCGCCATTCCTGCGCGATGTGCTAGGCTGGATGCATCAGTCCGCGCCAAGGCCACCCCGGCCCCATGGCGCACCACCGCGAGGGGAATATCATGCATTCCAGCACCAACGCCGCCACCACGCCCGCCCCGCCACCGGAGCGCGATTCGCCCACGCCGGCCAGCGAAAGCCATGCCGAGGAAGCGCTCGATGAAGCGCTGAAGGAAAGCTTTCCGGCCAGCGATCCGATCGCCATTGCCGTGCCGAAACCTGCGCCCAAGACGCCCGCCAGTAGGTCCGCTTAGTCCGCAGGGCGTCAGCCGACACAGGCGCCGCCGGCTGCGCCTGTCGGATGACGCGTTCCGCTCATCCGACCTACCTCTCATGTTGCTTGCATAAAGCAAAATGCCCCGCCGGGCGGCAATGGCAAAACCATTGCACCGGGCGGGGCAGATCAAATTCAGGCGCGACTAGTTCGGCGTGTCGCGGTACTGCTCGGGCGTCGTGTCGCCATCGGCGATTTCATACCACATCGCATTGAGCACGGCGAAGGTCGCCGCCAGCGGAAGACCCAGTATCCAGGCGAAATACCACATAATTAATTCCTTTCGTAAAGTCTTAGTAGGCGTGACCGCTGTCGTCCTTGATTGCTTTTTCATCAACCTTGCCCCACAGCACTTTATACACCCACGTCGTGTACGCCACGATGAGGGGAATGAAGATGGCGGTGACGACCAGCATGATGAACAGGGTCATGTGGCTGGACGAGGAATCCCACACCGTCAGGCTGGCGCGCGGATCGATCGACGAAGGCAAAATGAACGGGAACATGGCCACGCCCACGCTGAGGATGATGCCGGCGATGCTGGCCGCGCTGGCCAGCAAGGCGGGCACTTCGCGACGCGCGCGCAGCAAGCCGAACGCCAGCAAGGGGCCCAGCAAGCCGGCCGCAGGGGCGATCCAGGTCCACGGATGAGCGGCGAAGTTGAGGAACCAGGCGCCCACGTGCACTTGCGCCGTTTTCAGCATCGGGTTCGACGGGCCATCGACGACGACGGCGCTGGTGACGCGGTAGCCATCGACCCACAGCCACAGGGCCACGCCGGCTGCCGCATACAGCACGACCGTGGCGATTGCCGCCACGCTGCCATAGCGGCGCGAACGCTCCGCCACGGCCCCGTCCGTTTTCACTTGCAGCCAGGTGGCGCCGTGCATCACCAGCATGGCCACCGAGACGAGGCCGCACAGCAGCGCGAACGGATTGAGCAAAGCAAAGAACGTGCCGTCATAGAAGATATGCATGTCCGGCGAGAAACGGAACGGTACGCCCTGCAGCACGTTGCCGATGGCTACGCCGCAGATCAGGGCCGGCACGAAGCCGCCCACGAACAGGGCCGCGTCCCAGCGGGCGCGCCAGCGGGGGTCTTCGCGCTTGCTGCGGAATTTGAAGGCCACGGGACGCACGATCAGCGCCACCAGGATGACGAACATGGCCAGGTAAAAGCCCGAGAACGAGACGGCGTACAGCTGCGGCCAGGCGGCAAAGATGGCGCCGCCGCCGAGGATCAGCCATACCTGGTTGCCTTCCCATACGGGACCGATGCTGTTGATGATGACGCGGCGCTCGAGGTCCGTCTTGCCGGCGAACGGCAGCAGGATGCCCGTGCCCAGGTCGAAGCCGTCCGTGATGGCAAAGCCCACCAGCAGGATGCCGATCAGCAGCCACCAGATCAGGCGCAGGGTTTCATACGAAATCATTTCATGCAAAATCATGGTCTGGTCCTCCTCAGGCGCGTTGAGTATGAATGGCTGCGGCCGCTGGCACGGGAGCCCGCGGCGTCTCTTCCGGCCCCTTGCGGATGGCCTTGAGCATGAGCTTCATTTCGATGATCAACAGCACGGTGTAGATGGCGGCAAAGCCGGCGATGGTAATCAGGAGCGTCGACGCCCCCAGGTTGGAGACGGCCACGGCCGTCGGCAGCACGCCTTCGATGACCCACGGCTGGCGGCCCACTTCGGCCACGATCCAGCCCGCCTCGATGGCCACCCACGGCAGCGGGATGGCGAACACGGCCAGCTTCAGCAGCCAGCGGTGCTTGTCCAGGGTGCGGCGCGTCGACAGGATGAAGAAGGTGCCGGTCAACAGGATAAAGAACATGCCCAGGCCCACCATCACGCGGAAGGACCAGAACAGGGGCCCCACGGGCGGCACGGTGTCGAGCGCGGCCTGGCGGATCTGCTCGGGCGTGGCCTGGCGCGGATCGTCGACATAGCGTTTCAGCAGCAAGGCATAGCCCATGGACTGGCCTTTCGACTCGAACATGTCCTTCGCGTCCTGCGGCACGGGGCTGCCCGGCGCCACGCTGCGGATGGTTTGCAGCGCGTCATACGCCTTGATGCCATCCTGGATCAGCAGTTCGCCGCGGTCGACCAATTGCTCGATGCCGGGAATTTCCGTCGTCAGCGAACGCGTGCCGATCAAGCCCATCACCATCGGGATGTGCACGGCGTAATGCGTCTCGCGCGCTTTCGCGTCGGGAAAGCCGATGGCCGTGAAGGCGGCGGGCGCCGGCTCCGTGGTCCACATGGCCTCGATCGCGGCCAGCTTCATCTTTTGATGTTCGGACGACAGGTAGCCGCTTTCGTCACCGAGCACCACCACCGACAAGGTGGCGGCCAGGCCGAACGAGGCGGCCACCGTCATCGAGCGCTTGGCCAGCTGCACATGGCGGCCCTTCAGCAGATACCAGGCGGAAATACCCAGCACGAAGATCGATGCCGCCGTATAGCCGGCCGACACCGTGTGCACGAATTTCGCCTGTGCCACGGGGTTCGTCAGCACGGCGCCGAAATCCGTCACTTCCATGCGCATGGTCTGCGGATTGAAGGCCGCGCCGACGGGATTTTGCATCCAGCCGTTGGCGATCAAAATCCACAGGGCCGAGAAGTTCGAGCCGATGGCCACCAGCCAGGTGGTGACCAGGTGGCCCCGCTTCGACAGCTTGTCCCAGCCGAAGAAGAACAGGCCGACAAAGGTCGCTTCCAGGAAGAAAGCCATCAAGCCCTCGATGGCCAGCGGCGCACCGAAAATGTCGCCCACGTAATGGCTGTAATAGCTCCAGTTCATGCCGAACTGGAATTCCATGACGACGCCCGTCGCCACGCCCATGGCGAAGTTGATGCCGAACAAGACACCCCAGAACTTGGTCATGTCGCGCCAGATGGGGCGGTTCGTCATCACATAGACCGTCTCCATGATGGCGAGGATCACTGACAGGCCTATCGTCAGCGGAACGAAAATAAAGTGGTACAGAGCTGTCAGCGCGAACTGCAGTCTGGATAAAGCGACAATATCGAAGTCCATATGATTTCCTTGGTATTTCCCTACTGTGTGTAAACTTGGTATCTATCTGATGCAATCCGATTGCTTCCGCCGCCTTCAGGCTGGCGTGCGGCACCGCCTGTGTCTCCAGTCCTTCCTTGATCCCTTAATCTGCGCGCAGGCCCGCCAGCGCCACTTCGAAGGCTGGCGTGCCACGGCGCGCGTCGCCGACGATACGGCCGTCGCGCAGGCTGACGAGCCGGTCCGCCAGCGCCGCTTCGCGCCGCAAGTGGGTGGCGATCAGCAAGCTGCGCCCTTCGCTGCGCGCGCGCAGGCGCTGCAGGACATCGATCGCCGTCTGCGCATTGAGCGCTTCCGTCGCCTCGTCCAGCAGCCACAATGTCGATGCGTGCAGGAACAGCCGCGCCAGCGCCAGGCGCCGCGCCTGGCCGCCCGACAAGCCCAGGCCGCCCTCGCCCAGCAGGGTGTCCAGGCCGTCCGCGAAGGCCCGCACCTCGTCATCGAGGCCAGCTGATTGCAGCGCCGCCCACAGCTGCGCGTCGCTGGCGGACGGGTCGGCCAGGCGCAGGTTGTCGCGCAAGCTGTCCTGGAACAGTTCCGTCTTCTGCGTGAACAGGCAGGCGCACGGCGCGCTGACGCTCCCCGACAGGGGCGCCAGCTCGCGCGCGGCGATGGCCAGCAAGGTGGACTTGCCCGCGCCGCTGGGGCCGATCAAGGCCACGCGCTCGCCCTCGCCGATGTGCAGCGATACGTCATGCAAGATGGCGACACGGCTGCCCGCATGCGCGGCGCTGACCTGCTCCAGGCGCAAGCCCGGTGCGCTGTCAGCCGGCGGCGCGGCGGCCTCCGGAGCATCCAGGCGCGGCGCCAGGCGGCGCATGGCCAGCAGCATGCGCCCCGCTTCCAGCGCGCCGCGGCGCAGTCCCGCAAACGGTTCCACGGCCGTCAGCGCGATCAGCAAGGCCAGGGCCGCCAGCGGAACACTCATCGTTTGCTGTTCGACCAGCGCCGCCACGGCCAGCAGCACCCCTGCCAGGGTCGCGCTGCCCGCCACGCCGTACGCGGCGCCGGCAGCCGTCTCCAGGCGCAGCAGGGCGACATCGGCCTGCGCCAGCGAGCGGTCGATCTGCCCCAGCGCGGCGCAGTGGGCGTCGATGCGGCCGGCCATCACCAGGTCCGTCTGGCCGGCCACCAGGTCGATGGTGCCGGAGCGCAGCTTTTCGATGGCGCGTGTACGCACGATGGCGGGACGGCGGGCGCGCTGCGCCACGACCCAGCTGATGCCGCCGCCGGCGGCCAGCAGCCACGCGGCCAGGCCCAGGCCCAGCTGCCACCGCATCACGCCCAGCGCCACGCCGGCCAACAAGGCCGCGCACAAGGCCGTGAAAGCGGGCACCAGCAGGCGCAGGTACAGGGCTTCGAGCGCGTCGATATCGGCCGTCAGGCGGAACAGCAGCCTGGCGGGCTGGCGCAGCAAGCGGCTGGCCGCTTCCGGGCGCGACCAGCCGCGAAACAGTTGCACGCGGATACTGACCAGCGCGGCGAACGTGGCGTCGTGCGTGACGAGGCGCTCCGCATAGCGCGACCCCGTGCGGCCGATGGCCAGCAGGCGGATGCCGGCCGACGGGCCGAAGACGTCGAACACGATGGCGGTGGACGCATGCAGGCCGGCAATCGAAGTGGCCGTGATGAACCAGCCGGACAAGCCCAGCAAGGCCATGCCGGCCACGGCCGTCAGGGCCGCCAGCATGGCACCGCCGACCAGCTTGCGGGGCTGGGCCAGCAGCAATTGCCGCAGGACGGGGTGCGATATCAGGGATGTTTTCATGCGCGCTCCTCCTCCTTCTGCGTCGCCGCATCGACCCGCACCGTGCGCTGCAGCCGGCCAGCCAGCACGGGGTCGTGCGTGGCGACAAGCATGGTCTTGCCTTGCGCCAGGGCCAGCAAGGCGTCCGTGACGCGCGCCGCCGTTTCGCTGTCCAGGTGGGCCGTCGGTTCATCGACCAGCAGCAAGTCCGCATGCGGATGCAGGGCCACGCGGGCCAGCGCCAGGCGCACGGCCTCGCCGCCGGACAGGCCCTGGCCGCCATCGCTGAGCATGACGGCCGGCTGCGCCTGGGCCACGCTGGCCAGGTCGGCCAGGTGCAGCGCCTGCGTCACGTGCGCGGCCTGCGCCCCTGCGCGGCCCAGGGTCACGTTCTGGCTGACGGATGCGGCAAACACATGCGGACGCTGGCCCATCCACGCCATGCGCTGGCGCAAGGTATTCACGGTGTTGTCGCTCAGGCGCACGCCGCCGATGCGGAGCTCGCCGCCGCTGGCGGGCAGCAAGCCGGCCAGCAAGGACAGCAAGGTGGTCTTGCCCGCGCCGCTGGCGCCCAGCAGGGCCACGTGTTCGCCTGCGCGCACGCTCAAGTCGAAGCCGTCGAACACGGGCGCTTCGCCGGCATGGGCAAAGCGCAGTTGATGGATGTCAATGGCGGGCGGCGGCGCCACCGCCATGGCGGCGGCGGAGACGGCGGCCACTTCCGCACCGAAGCCAGGCAGGGGCACGCCCTCGGCGGCCAGGTCGTGCAGTCCGGCCAGGCCTGCCTCGCCGGCCGCCTTGTCGTGCCAGACGGCGGCCAGTTCGCGCAGCGGCTCGAAGAACGCGGGCGCCAGCAGCAGGATGAACAAGCCCTGCCCCAGGCTCAGTTCGCGGCCCCAGGTGCCGAAATCGAGACTGCCCAGCAGGGAGAAGCCGATGAACGCTGCCACCATGGCCACGCCCAGCGCGGAAAACAGTTCCAGCACGGCGGACGACAAAAAGGCGATGCGCAGCACCACCATCGTGCGCCGGCGCACGGATTGCGACGAGGCGTCCAGCCGCGCGGCCGTGGCATCGACGGCATCGAGCGCGCGCAAGGTGGCCAGGCCGCGCAGGCGGTCCAGCAGGAAGGCGTTCATGCCGCCCATTTCCACCATCTGCGCGCGGCTGGCCGCTTGCGCGCCCATGCCCACGAGGGCCATGAAGACGGGAATCAGGGGCGCGGCGATGAGCAGGATCAGGGCGGCCGTCCACGACAGCGGCGTCACGGCGGCGAGGATGACGAGCGGCACGAGCATGACTTTCCAGCGCGCCGGCTTGTAGCGCACCAGATACGGCACGATGGCTTCGGCCTGCTCGGCGATGACGCTGGCCGCCTGGCCCGACTGCGCGCGCCGGCGGTCCAGCGGCGAACGGCGCGCCAGCGCCTGCGCCACTTGCCCGCGCAAGGTGGACAGATGCGCGCGCGCCGCCGCATACATGCGCCGCGCGCCCCACGCTTCACAGCCGGCGCGCAGCACGCCCAGCAGCAGCACGCCGGCGGCCGGCCACAGGGCCGCGCGCCACGGTGCGCCATCGAGCATGGCTTGCACGGCCCAGGCCAGCAAGGCCGCTTGCGGCAGCCACAGCAAGGCGGCGCCGCCTTGCGCCAGGCTGGCGGCACGGGGAAGAATAAAGCGGGGCAAGGACAGTGGCGAGGTCGTCATCTTATACTTTTTGAGTTTTCAGAATTTTCTGTAAATTCGATTTTTTGTATAATACTGCGAAACATGACATATATCAATTGACCCTGGCGGTTTGGCGTGAAAAAATTCAGATAATTATGAAAACTCAAAATATCCAAATGACGCCGCTGATCCTGACCTTCGTCAGCCATTTCGGCGAGATGGGCAGCCGCTGGGGCTTTAACCGCACGGTGGGGCAAGTGTACGCCTTGTTGTTTGTCGCGGAGCATCCTTTACACGCGGATGAAATCGCGGAACACCTGAGTTTCTCGCGCTCGAACGTGAGCATCGGCCTGAAGGAATTGCAGGGCTGGGGCTTGATCCGCCAGTCGCGCATTCCCGGCGACCGGCGCGAATATTTTTCTTCGCTGGGCGATGTGTGGCAAATCTTCCGCGTGGTGGCCGCCGAGCGCCGCCGCCGCGAGGTGGCCCCCACCCTGACGGTGCTGCGCGAAGCGCTGCTGGCGCCGGCCACGGAACCGGTGGATCAATATGCGCAGGAGCGCATGCGCGAAATGTATGAACTGGTCGACCTGGCCAACACCTGGTTCGACGACTTGCAGCGCCTGTCGCCCGAATCGATGGCGCAACTGATGAAAATGGGCGCCAAGGTACAAAAGCTGCTCAACGCCAAGGATCGCCTGTTTGGCGTCAGCAACAACAGCGACTGAAGCACCCGCCGCCTCCCCCAAGCAAGGACGTCGCTAGCACAAGCTGGCGCGCCTTGTCACGCCATTTCCTCCTGCCATGTTGGCTATCGCTGGCACAGCCGTACATAGCCGTATGCGATGTTGTCAACTGAACCAATAGTATTATTTAAATTGTATTAATTTACATCAAGAGTAAGCTTGCATTTGCGTACTCAGTACGCGCAGGAAGTAGCTAAAAAGATAGCTAAAAACGGGCAATGGGATGACTTCCACGGCAGGCAGGGACGCATCCCTACACGATGAAGCAACTGTCTCAAGCACAAGGGGATTTTCATGAAAAGCATAAAGAGCATTGCCGTCAAGGCATCCATGCTGGCCGCAATGACTGTACTGGCAAGTGCGGCGCAAGCGGCCACCTGGGTCGATGTGGGGCCGGCCAGCGGTTTCGTCATCGCCGGCAGCACCGTCACCTATTCGCCATCGCCGGCATTGGAGGTGAAATATTATGACGATAATCTGGTGCCGCAGAGCCCCTCGGACATCCAGGGCTATATCAATGGCGTGTTCGGCAGCAGCCTGGGCGCCGCCGTTTCATATTGCGACAGCGCCACGTCGGGCTGCACTGCCGGCACCACGGCGGGCTTGAGCGGCGGGGTCAATTCCTATACGAGCGCGGCCGCCTATGACTATCTGGCCATCCATTTCGGCCAGGGCGAACTGGTATTCCACTGGGCCGCACCCGTGGCTGCCGGCACCACCTTCACGATCGAGGGCCTGCCCAAGGATCTGAGCAACTACAGGGCCTTCATTTCCGCCGTGCCGGAGCCTGGAACCTATGCCATGCTGCTCGCCGGCCTGGGCCTGCTGGGCTTCATGGCACGCCGCCGCCAGGGAAAGTAAGCATCATCAAAGCCTCATGACGGCAGCGGTGCACCGTGCCCGCTGCCGCTTTCAATGCCAGCCGCATCTTTACGCCGCGTTTGCGGCGCCAGGTCCACTGTTTACACCATTTTTAGATCCCCCTCGCTATGCTCGACGGCATCAACTGCTGATCGACGAGGGAGAGCTCATGCACGAACAACCGTTTCGACCACGCGCGCGTAACGTGATCCGCCAGCACCTGCCCGTGCGGGAACGGCTGCGCCTGGCCCGGCTGGCCAACAAGAAAATGGGAGCGGTAATCTCTGCGCTGCTGTGCGCGGCGCCGCTGCTGTACTTGCTGAGCGTGGTGCTGTTTGCGCAGCCATGACACGGCCTGCAGGCAAACGATGAACAGAGATGAAGAAGGATGGCAATGCGACAGCTTGTCGACTGCATGACCAGCAAGGACTGGTCCGCCCAGAGGGAATCGAACCCCCATTCACGGTTTAGAAGACCGTTGTCCTATCCGTTGAACGATGGGCGGAAAGGTGCAGCATTTTAGTCTATGCGCGCCAGCAATGCCAAGGCGTCGCAGAATAGAAAACGGGCTGTCATTTCTGACAGCCCGCTTATGACTTTGGTCGGAGTACAAGGATTCGAACCTTGGACCCCCTGGTCCCAAACCAGGTGCGCTACCGGGCTGCGCCACACTCCGAAGACAAGATAATAACGCCTCCCCACAATTTCGTCAATTGCCATAGACGAATTAGGTGGAAATAACTATCGCTCCCGCTTGGGTGCTTGCTGAAAACGTTCAGGGCAAGGCAGTACAACGCCGCCCTGGGCGTTTTCAGCTGCCGACCTTGTCGGCGATGCGGCGCGCCATCGATTCGGCCTTCTCCTTGTCCTTCGCTTCCACCATCACGCGGATCAGCGGCTCGGTGCCCGAAGCGCGGATCAGCACGCGGCCCGTGTCGCCCAGTTCGGTCTCGACCAGCTCTTTCTCGGCCACCATGGCGGCATTTTTCTGCCAGTCGAAACCGGGCGCCACGCGCAGGTTGATCAGGGTTTGCGGGAACAGCACCAGTTCGGCCAGGCATTGCTGCAGGCTCTGGCCGCTGCGCTTGAGCGCGGACAACACTTGCAGCGCGGAGACGATGCCGTCGCCCGTCGTGTGGCGGTCCAGGCACAGCAAATGGCCGGAACCCTCGCCGCCCAGTATCCAGCCCTTTTCCTTCATGACTTCCAGCACGTAGCGGTCGCCCACCTTGGCGCGCGCAAAACCGATGCCCTGCTGCTTGAACAGCACTTCCAGCGCCATATTCGTCATCAGGGTACCCACGGCGCCGGCCACGGGGCCCGTCGCCAGGCGGTCCTTGACCATAACGTACAACAACTCGTCGCCGTTATACAAGCGGCCCGTGGCGTCGCACATGATCAGGCGGTCGGCGTCGCCATCGAGGGCGATGCCCAGGTCCGCGCCGTGCTCGACGACGGCTTCGGCCATGGCCTTGGTCGCCGTGGCGCCAAAGCCCGCGTTGATGTTGAAGCCATCGGGCTTGTTGCCGATGGCGATGACTTCCGCCCCCAGCTCATGGAAGACGTGCGGCGCGATATGGTAGGCGGCACCATGCGCGCAATCGACGACGATCTTCAGGCCGCGCAAGTCCAGCTCGTTCGGGAAGGTGCCCTTGCAAAATTCGATGTAGCGGCCTTGGGCATCGTCGAGGCGCTTGGCGCGGCCCAGCTTTTCCGACGCCACGCAAGCCATGGGCTCGTCGAGCGCCGCTTCGATTTCCAGTTCCACGCTGTCGGGCAGCTTGGTGCCCTGGCCGGAAAAGAACTTGATGCCATTGTCATGGTAGGGATTGTGCGAGGCGGAAATAACCACCCCGGCCGACAGGCGTAGCGCCCGCGTCAGGTAGGCGATCGCCGGCGTCGGCATGGGGCCGGCCAGCATCACATCCACGCCGGCGGCCGACAAGCCAGCTTCCAGCGCCGCTTCCAGCATGTAGCCGGAAATGCGCGTGTCCTTGCCGATCAGCACAGTCGGGCGCGCCTTGCCGCCCTGCGACTTGGCCAGCACCTTGCCGGCCGCATAACCGAGGCGCATGACGAAGTCGGGGGTGATCGGAGCCGTGCCCACCAGGCCGCGGATGCCATCGGTGCCAAAATATTTACGCGTCATAAATTTCTCTTTTTGTTGTTTATAATGAATCTTACAGCTTCAGTGCGCCATGCGCCAGACCTTCAGGGCATCGACGGTTTCGGCTACATCATGCACACGAATAATTTCTGCGCCTTGCGCTACCGCAGCAAGCGCACCGGCAACACTGCCGGCCAGGCGCTGCTCGACGGGACGACCCGTCACGGCGCCGATCATCGACTTGCGCGACAGGCCCGCCAGCACGGGCAGGTCCAGTTCGCTGCGCAGCTGGCGCGTGGCGCGCAATAAAGCGTAGTTCTGTTCCACCGTCTTGCCGAAACCAAAGCCGGGATCGACGCACAGGCGTTCGCGGGCGATGCCGGCCGCCGTCATGGTGTCGATGCGTTCGCGCAGGAAATCGATGACTTCGCGCACCACGTCCTCGTATTGCGGCCGGTCCTGCATGGTTTGCGGCACGCTTTGCATGTGCATGATGCACAGCGCGCAGTCGCTGTCCTGTACGGCCGCGATGGCGCCTGGCGCGCGGAAACCGTTGATGTCGTTGATCATGTCGGCGCCCGCCAGGATAGCTTCGCGCATCACTTCCGGCTTGTACGTGTCGACGGACAGGGGCTTGCCGCAGTCGCGCAAGGCGTACAGCACCGGCATGACGCGCTGCAACTCATCGTGCAACGGCAGCGGCGGCGCGCCGGGGCGGCTCGATTCGCCGCCGATATCGATGATGTCTGCACCGTCGAGTATCATCTGCTCGGCGCGCGAGAGGGCAAATTCCAGGTGCTGGTACTGGCCCGCATCGGAAAAGGAGTCGGGCGTGATGTTCAGGATGCCCATCACCAGCGCCTGCGCGCCGGACAGGTTGAAGCCGAAACGGCCGAATTGCAAATAGTGTCGCATGTGAATCTTTGTAGTCGTCAGGAAAAAACTGCGGCGGCAACGAAAAAGGGCAAGGATTGCTCCTTACCCTTGTTCTTGCCATACCCTTGCGCGCCGCCCGTCAGGGCGGCCCTAATCAGGCTGGTGCCGTCACGTTCGGCGAGATGCCGCCCGTGCCGCTGTCGCCCGCATTGCGGCGTGGCGGAATGACTTTCGGCGGACGCGGCTCCAGGCCGGCCATGATGTCATTGATTTGCTCTGCATCAATGGTTTCCCATTCCAGCAAGGCTTTCGTCATCATTTCGACCTTGTCGCGGTTACTTTCCAGCAATGTGCGCGCCAAAGCATATTGCTTGTCGAGAATGTTGCGGATTTCAGCATCGACCTTTTGCTGGGTCGCTTCCGAGATCGTCTTGGTGGCGCCACCGAAGAAACCTTCGTTTTCGCTGTCTTCGTAGACCATCACGCCCATGCTGTCGGACATGCCGAAGCGGGTCACCATGGAACGGGCCAGCTTGGTGGCGCGCGAGAAGTCGTTCGACGCACCGGTGGACATCTGCCCCACGAAAATCTCTTCGGCGATACGGCCGCCGAACAGGATGGAAATTTCTTCCAGCATCTTGTCCTTGTAGGCGGACAAGTTGTCGTGTTCCGGCAACTGCCAGGTCAGGCCCAGGGCCCAGCCGCGCGGCATGATCGTCACTTTATGCACGGGGTCAGCCTTTGGCAGCAGCTTGGCGACGACGGCGTGACCGGACTCATGGTAAGCCGTATTGCGGCGCTCTTCCTCGCGGATGATCATCGATTTACGCTCGGGACCCATGTAGATCTTGTCTTTCGCGTCTTCGAAGTCAGCCATTTCCACCAGGCGCTTGCTGCGGCGTGCGGCGAACAGGGCTGCCTCGTTGACCAGGTTGGCCAGGTCGGCGCCGGAGAAACCCGGGGTGCCGCGGGCCAGGATATCGGCTTTCACGTCGGTACCGATAGGCACTTTGCGCATGTGCACGTTCAAGATCTGCTCGCGGCCACGGATATCGGGCAAGCCGACGGAGACCTGGCGGTCGAAACGGCCCGGACGCAGCAAGGCTTTGTCGAGTACGTCGGCACGGTTGGTGGCGGCCACGACGATCACGCCGGAGTTCGCTTCAAAACCGTCCATCTCGACCAGCAACTGGTTCAAGGTCTGTTCGCGCTCGTCATTGCCGCCGCCCATGCCGGCGCCGCGGTGACGGCCGACAGCGTCGATCTCATCGATGAAGATGATGCAAGGCGAATGCTTTTTCGCGTTCTCGAACATGTCGCGCACGCGGCTGGCGCCGACGCCGACGAACATTTCCACGAAGTCGGAACCGGAAATCGAGAAGAACGGCACCTTGGCTTCGCCGGCGATGGCGCGCGCCAGCAGGGTTTTACCCGTGCCCGGAGGACCGACCATCAGCACGCCGCGGGGAATGCGGCCGCCCAGTTTCTGGAATTTGCTCGGATCCTTGAGGAAGTCGACCACTTCGTTGACTTCTTCTTTCGCTTCGTCGCAACCGGCGACATCGGCGAAGGTGACGGTGTTGCTGGCTTCATCCATCATGCGCGCCTTCGACTTGCCGAACGAGAATGCCCCGCCCTTGCCGCCGCCTTGCATCTGACGCATGAAGAAGACCCAGACGCCGATCAACAGCAGCATGGGGAACCAGGAAACAAAAATAGTTTGCAGGAACGACGCTTCCTCGGGCGGACGCACATCGAAATGCACGCCATTGTCGCGCAGGTCGCCGATCAGGCCCTTGTCGAGGCTGGTGGCGGTGGTACGCACCTTGGTGTCGTCCATCAGCTTGGCGGTGATCGACGAACCTTCGATCACGACATCCTTGACGCGCTTGGCTTTGACTTCATCCAGCAAATCGGAATAAGCGATGGCCTTGCTGCCGCCTGTGGCGCCATGACTGTCGAATTGCTTGAACAGCATGAACAACAGCAGCAATACGACTACCCAGATGGCAGATTTGGAAAACATGTTATTCACGAAGACTCCTTGGATGCAGTGCGCATCTCTTTACCTATAGCTAGAAACACGATTTTACTCGCAATAAGCGGGCCGTGCCAAAGCCCGCCGATCCGTGCGCGCGAAAAAACCGCGTTCACGCAAAAAAATGCAGTATAAACAATTTAGGCTTTTATGCCATCAGACGCTACTGCACTTCTCGTTCCCATGTGCGGATTCCCTCTTAAATATCAAGGGCGGGATCATCTTCTTCTACGGCATTTTTCAGCGGATTCTTGATTCCACGGCCCATCAGGAAGATTTCCGACGATTTATCGCGGCTGGCCTTGGGCTTTTTCTGCACCACGACCTTGAATTCGGCGCGGAATTTCTCCACGATCTGGCTGAAACCCATGTCTTTAAAGCATTTCACCAGCAATACGCCAGATGGCTTCAGGTGCAATTGCGAAAATTCGATGGCCAGGTCGATCAAATGCTCCATGCGCGCGGCGTCCGCCGTGGCAATGCCCGACAGGTTGGGCGCCATGTCCGACAGGACCAGGTCGACCTTGCGGCCTTGCAACACCACTTCCAGCTGGCGCAGCACGCGCGCTTCGCGGAAGTCGCCCTGGATGAAGTGGAAATCGGCGATCGGCTCCATTTCCAGCATGTCCAGGCCAATCAGGGTACCATTGACCCCGCCGCCGTCCTTGCCGGCCAGCTTGCGCCGCGTATACTGAGCCCAGCTGCC
Organism: Janthinobacterium sp. BHSEK; assembly: GCF_056174685.1. Lineage (NCBI taxonomy): Bacteria > Pseudomonadati > Pseudomonadota > Betaproteobacteria > Burkholderiales > Oxalobacteraceae > Janthinobacterium > Janthinobacterium sp. BHSEK. Next base: position 106,286 of record NZ_JBWBYV010000001.1, on the reverse strand, counting down.
GGGAGTGCAACCAAGGTCGACGATCACCTGGCCAGGTTTGATCAGTTTCTCGTCTTCATCGATTTCTTTGAGCTTGTATGCTGCCCGGGCGCGGTAGCCCTCTTTTTGCGCCAACTTCACATAAGGATCATTTATGTGGTCGTGCAACCAGTTTTTGTTTAATTTCTTCTTTGCCATTCGCGTAGAATACTGCTTTTAAGGGAATTACTAAATATTATTATGCTAAAACTTACACCCGTAGAGCGCAGCGCACTGCGCGCCGAAGCACACGCGCTGAAGCCTATCGTCATCATTGGCGAAGCGGGCTTGACACCTGCTGTCCTCAAAGAGATCGACCTGGGCCTGGATTCGCACGGCCTGATTAAAGTCCGCGTGTTCGGCGACGACCGCGAAGCCCGCGTCGGAATGTACGATACGATTTGCGGCAATCTCGGCGCCGCCCCGGTACAACATATTGGCAAACTGCTGGTAATCTACCGTCCGAAAAAAGAAGTGGTTAAGGAGAAGGTCAGCGCCGGCAAAGGCATGCGCGAAGTGACCATCGTCAAGGCCAGCGCCAGCGGCACCAAGCGCCCGAGCGTGACGAAAGTCATGATCAAGGGCAATGAGCGCGTTACCGAAGGCGGTTCCATCAAGCGTGCCAAGCCACGTCAGAAAAGCGCCAAGAAAAGCGCACTGGGTAGCAAGTAAGCCTGTTCACCCGGCCACCGCAAGGCGGCCGGGCTTGAAACAAGAAGCGGAGCACGGGATATTCCCTGCTCCGCTTTTTTATTACTGTTATTACATAGACATCGTCGGATTACGCGCTGCGCGCTAATCCAACCTACGATATCGACCATCAGTCATGTAGGTCGGATTAGCGGGGTCGCAGGCCACGCGTAATCCGACAACACCACAGCCGATTACTGCTGTTTCCAGATCAATACGCCCGCCAGCAGGCTTTGCACGGCAAAGATCACGGTCGACACGCCATGCAGCAGGCCGAAGCGGCTGCGCATGGCCTCGTCCATGATGCCCGACGGCGCCTGCGCCTTGAGTTCGGCCATCAGCGGCGAAATGCCGAAATGGCTGAGCAGCGCGCACACCAGCATGGACAGCACCAATGCTGCCAGCAAACGCCGGCGCTTCAGTTCCAGCGCGCCGGGCGCCCATTGCAGCAAGGCCAGCAGTACTAAAGCGCAAGCAAATGACAGCCAGGCCTCGGCGCGGAACATGCTGCCGGCGATATTGCCCGCCAGCACGCGGTCGCTCAGGGTGCCGAACAGGGTGGGCGCCACGATGAAGCCGATGGTCCACAGGCTGCCCGCCCACAGGGCGGCAACGAGGAGGCGCACGCGGCTGAGCATCAGATGTACAGTACTTCCAGGATTTCGTATTCGCGCGGGCCGGACGGCGCCTGCACTTCCACCACGTCGCCGGCGTACTTGCCGATCAGCGCGCGGGCGATCGGGGACGTCACGGAAACCTTGTTCATTTTCAAGTCGGCTTCATCGAGGCCGACGATCTGGTACGTGACTTTCTGGCCCGATTCCAGGTCTTCCAGGTTCACGGTCGAGGCAAACACCACGCGGCCTTCCGCGTCGAGCGCGGTCGGGTCGATGATTTGCGCAGCACCCAGCTTGCCTTCGAGTTCGGCAATGCGGCCTTCGACGAAAGCCTGGCGCTCCTTGGCGGCATCGTACTCGGCGTTTTCCGACAGATCTCCGTGCGAACGCGCTTCGGCGATCGCATCGATGACGATGCGGCGTTCCTTGGTCTTCAAATGATGCAGCTCTTCCTTCAAGAGTTCTGCGCCGTATTTGGTCAATGGGACTGAGGTCATGTTATCTCTACTATCTGCTAGTTATCGGCGCCGTTGTCCATGTTTTGCCACGGTTAACGGACTTACCAAGTGAAAACCACAGAGGCCGCGCGCTGCTCTGCACGGAACTCTGTGGTTGATAAGCATGCAGTGTACCGCCTAACGGCGGCCACTGCAAATCACACGCGGACTATCAAGCCTGCTGCAGGGTCTTGTGCAGGCCTTGCAGATCGTAGACGCGCAACTCATCCAGATGGCGGATGCCTTCGACGGCCGCTTCCGCGCCGGCGATGGTCGTATAGGTCGTCACGCGCGACGCCAGGGCCGACGTGCGGATGGCCCGCGAATCGACGATGGCGCTGCGCTTTTCTTCCACGGTGTTGATCACCAGCACGATTTCATGGTTCTTGATCATGTCGACGATATGCGGACGGCCTTCGATCACCTTGTTCACTGGCGTGACGGCGATGCCGGCAGCAGCGATCACGGCGGCGGTGCCCTTGGTGGCGACCACGGTGAAACCGGACTCGACCAAGTCGCGCGCCACTTGCACGGCGCGCGGCTTGTCCGACGCTTTCACGCTGATGAAGACCTTGCCCGATTTTGGCAGATTGACGCCGGCGCCCAGTTGCGATTTCACAAACGCTTCGCCGAACGTCAGGCCCACGCCCATGACTTCGCCCGTCGATTTCATTTCAGGGCCGAGGATGGTGTCCACGCCCGGGAACTTCACGAACGGGAACACGGCTTCCTTAACGCTGAAATACGGCGGCACGACTTCCTGCGTGATGCCCTGCGACGCCAGCGATTGGCCGACCATGCAGCGGGCGGCGATCTTCGCCAGTTGCAGACCGGTGGCTTTCGAGACGAAAGGCACGGTGCGCGAGGCGCGCGGATTGACTTCCAGCACGAAGACGACGTCTTTCATTTCGCCGTCGATCTCCTGTTTCTGGATCGCGAACTGCACGTTCATCAGGCCGACCACGTTCAAGCCCTTGGCCATCAGCGCCGTCTGGCGTTTCAGTTCTTCAATGGTTTCCGGTGCCAGCGAGTATGGCGGCAAGGAGCAAGCCGAGTCGCCCGAGTGCACGCCAGCCTGTTCGATGTGTTCCATCACGCCGCCGATGAAGGTCGTTTCGCCGTCGGAGATGCAATCGACGTCGCACTCGATGGCGTCGTTCAGGAAGCGGTCCAGCAACACGGGCGAATCGTGCGAGACCTTGACGGCTTCGCGCATGTAGCGCTCGAGGTCGCGCTGCTCGTGGACGATTTCCATGGCGCGGCCGCCCAGCACGTACGATGGACGCACGACCAGCGGGTAGCCGATTTCCTGCGCCAGCGCCAGAGCGTCGGCTTCCGTGCGCGCGGTGCGGTTAGGCGGCTGGCGCAGTTCCAGCTTGTGCAGCATCTGCTGGAAACGCTCGCGGTCTTCGGCCGCATCGATCATGTCGGGCGAGGTGCCGATGATCGGCACGCCATTCGCTTCCAGGTCCAGCGCCAGTTTCAATGGCGTCTGGCCACCGTACTGCACGATCACGCCCACCGGTTTTTCGATGGCGACGATTTCCAGCACGTCTTCCAGGGTCAGCGATTCGAAGTACAGGCGGTCCGAGGTATCGTAGTCGGTCGAAACCGTTTCTGGGTTGCAATTGACCATGATGGTTTCGTAGCCGTCTTCGCGCATGGCGAGGGCCGCGTGGACGCAGCAATAGTCAAACTCGATACCCTGGCCGATACGGTTCGGGCCACCGCCCAGCACCATGATCTTTTTCTTGTCGGTCGGATTCGACTCGCACTCTTCGTCGTACGTCGAATACATGTACGCCGTGTCGGTCGAAAACTCGGCCGCGCAGGTGTCGACGCGCTTGTAGACGGGACGGATGTTGAGCGCATGGCGCTGCTGGCGCACGGCCGTGTCGGTCGTCTGCAACAGGAAGCCCAGGCGGCGGTCCGAGAAGCCCTTCTGTTTCAACTTGTACAGGGTGTTCTTGTCCAGGTTTTCCAGCTTCTGCGTGTCCAGCCACAGTTCCAGGTCGACGATTTCCTTGATCTGGATCAGGAACCATGGGTCGATCTTGGTCAGCTGGTGCACTTCTTCCAGGGTGAAACCCTGGGCAAACGCGTCGCCCACGTACCAGATGCGCTCAGGACCAGGCTCGCCCAGTTCTTCTTCGATCTTTTCGCGGTCCTTGGTCTTTTCGTTCATGCCGTCCACGCCCACTTCCAGGCCGCGCAAGGCTTTCTGGAACGATTCCTGGAAGGTACGGCCGATGGCCATCACTTCGCCGACGGATTTCATCTGCGTCGTCAGGTGGTGGTCGGCGGTCGGGAACTTCTCGAACGTGAAACGGGGGATCTTCGTGACGACGTAATCGATCGACGGCTCGAACGATGCCGGCGTGGCGCCGCCCGTGATTTCATTGCGCAGCTCGTCCAGGGTGAAACCGACGGCCAGCTTGGCGGCGATCTTGGCAATCGGGAAACCCGTCGCTTTCGATGCCAGGGCCGACGAACGCGACACGCGCGGGTTCATCTCGATGACGATCATGCGGCCATCGACGGGATTGATCGAGAATTGCACGTTCGAACCACCCGTGTCGACGCCGATCTCGCGCAGCACTGCCAGCGAGGCATTGCGCATGATCTGGTATTCCTTGTCCGTCAGCGTTTGCGCCGGCGCCACCGTGATGGAGTCGCCCGTGTGCACGCCCATCGGGTCGAGGTTTTCGATCGAGCAGATGATGATGCAGTTGTCCGCCTTGTCGCGTACCACTTCCATCTCGTATTCTTTCCAGCCCAGCAACGATTCTTCGATCAGCAGCTCTTTCGTCGGCGAGGCTTCCAGGCCGCGCTTGCAGATGGTTTCGAATTCCTCTTCGTTGTAGGCGATGCCGCCGCCGGAGCCGCCCATGGTGAACGATGGACGGATGATGGTCGGGAAGCCCAGCGTGCGCTGCACGGCCCACGATTCTTCCATCGAGTGCGCCACGCCGGAGCGTGCCGAACCGAGGCCGATCTTGGTCATCGCGTCCTTGAACTTGGAACGGTCTTCCGCCTTGTCGATGGCTTCCGGCGACGCGCCGATCAGCTCGACGTTGTATTTCGCCAGCACGCCATTGTTGAACAGGTCCAGCGCGCAGTTCAGCGCCGTCTGGCCGCCCATCGTCGGCAGGATGGCGTCAGGACGCTCCTTGGCGATGATGCGTTCGACGACCGACCAGGTGATCGGTTCGATATACGTCACGTCGGCCATTTCCGGGTCCGTCATGATGGTCGCAGGATTGCTGTTGACCAGGATGACTTTGTAGCCCTCTTCGCGCAGGGCCTTGCACGCTTGCGCGCCGGAATAATCGAATTCGCAGGCCTGGCCGATCACGATCGGGCCGGCGCCAATAATCAGAATACTTTTGATATCTAAACGTTTAGGCATTTTTCTTTTTCTCCTCCGCAGCCATCAGGTTGATGAAGCGGTCAAACAGGTAAGCAACATCCATCGGGCCCGGCGACGCTTCAGGGTGGCCCTGGAAGCAGAAGGCCGGCTTGTCCGTGCGGGCAAAGCCCTGCAGGGAGCCGTCGAACAGCGATTCATGGGTCACGCGGCAGTTCGCGGGCAAGGTTGCCGCGTCGACTGCGAAACCGTGGTTTTGCGAGGTAATCAAGACCTGTTTCGTTTCCAGGTCCTGCACCGGGTGGTTGGCGCCGTGGTGGCCGAACTTCATCTTCAGCGTCTTCGCGCCGGAAGCGAGCGCCATGATCTGGTGGCCGAGGCAGATGCCGAAGGTCGGGATGCCCTTCTCGATCAGTTCCTTGGTCGCCGCGATGGCGTAGTCGCACGGCTCCGGATCGCCGGGGCCGTTCGACAGGAAGATGCCGTCCGGATTCAGTGCCAGGGCGTCGGCCGCCGTCGCTTGCGCCGGCAGCACGGTGACTTTGCAGCCGCGCGCCGTCAGCATGCGCAGGATGTTGCGCTTGACGCCGTAGTCGAAGGCGACCACGTGGTATTTCGCGTCCGCGTCAGCCAGCTGGCCGTAGCCTTCGCCCAGGGTCCATTCCGTTTCGCGGTATTCGTAGGCGGCCTTGCTCGATACCACCTTGGCCAGGTCCATGCCGGCCAGGCCGGGGAAGGAGCGGGCCAGTTCCAGCGCTTGCGCGGCGGATGGCTCGTTGCCTTGCGTGCCGACGAGGATGGCACCGCCCTGCGCGCCTTTTTCACGCAGGATGCGCGTGAGCTTGCGTGTATCGATGCCGGCGATGGCGACGATATTTTCAGCTTTCAGGTAGTCGGACAGGGAGAGGGTGGAACGGAAACTGGATGCCAGCAAGGGCAGATCGCGGATGATGAGGCCAGCGGCGTGAACCTTGGAAGATTCGACGTCTTCCGGATTGACGCCCGTATTGCCGATATGGGGATAGGTCAGGGTGACCATCTGGCGGCAATAGCTTGGGTCGGTAAGGATTTCCTGATACCCGGTCATCGAGGTGTTGAAAACAACCTCGCCCGTGGTATGACCGGCGGCACCGATCGAAAAACCTTTAAAGATCGTTCCATCAGCAAGCGCTAATATGGCTGGAACGGCAGGGCCAGAAAAAAATGGCGGCAAGGGCAACTCCTGATAAAGTTACCGTAGCTGCGCCACGTCAGACCGACCGTCTAGTTACCCGAGCCAGATGCACTCAGGGTGTTTCAACGGTCATTTTGAATGAGGGGATGGGTAGTCGCTACGGTATATGTGTGATTGGCTAAACCTTTGAATTATAACCAAAAGGAAGCTTTTCCACAAGGAAGAAAATACAGAAGGCCCGGCATTTTTTTGCGCAGCAACATAAAATCGGCGCCCCATGAAAAAAGCCGCCCGGCTTGCGCGGAGCGGCTGGTTCTGCAACTGTGGCTACTACTTAGGCCGTCAGGGCCGCAATGCCCGCTTTGGCGATTTGCGCATCTTCCGCCGACTTGACGCCCGAGACGCCGACGGCGCCCACGTAGTGGCCGTCGTACACGATGGGCACGCCGCCTTCGAGCAAGCCGTCGATTTCCGGCGCGCTCAGGAACGACACGCGGCCGCCGTTGATCATCTCTTCATAGATGCGCGATTCGCGGCGGCCCAGTGCGGCCGTCTTGGCTTTCGATGGAGCGATGTGCGACGAGATCGGCGCCACGCCGTCCATGCGCTGCAGCCATACCAGATGGCCGCCGTCGTCGACGATGGCGATCGTGACCGCCCAGTTATTCTTGACCGCTTCCGCTTCGGCGGCGGCTGCGATTTTCTTTACATCGTCCAGGGTCAAAATCGGTTTCGATTGCATGGTGCATCCTTGTTATGTTGAAGCAAAATTGTATACGAAATGCGCAGCGGTGCGATCGCGTACTGATCGCTTACTGCTCGCGCTTGGCTTTCAGCTTTTGCTTGAGCTGCGCCATGACGGCAAACGTCGCCTGCTCGCCCGCCAGGATGGCCTGGTTGCGGCTGTTGAAATCGTTGCCCTTCATGGTGCCCAGGCTGGGCTGGATCACCACGTCCGCATCCTTCAGTTCGAACTGGTTGATGCGCTGGCCCATGATGGCGAACGTCTGCATCAGCACTTCCATCGAACTGATGGCCTTTTGCGTATCCGTTTGCGACGAGATATTCACGGCGATGATGAAATCGGCGCCCATGTCGCGCGCAAAGCGCACGGGCACGGGAGCGACGAGGCCGCCATCGACATAGGTGTGGCCGGCGATCGTCACGGGCTGGAACACGCCCGGCACGGCCGACGAGGCGCGCACGGCCATGCCGGTGTTACCGCGCTGGAACAGGATCGGCTGGCCATTTTTCAAATCGGTCGCCACCACGCCGAATGGAATCTTGAGTTTTTCCAGCGACACGCCGCCGACAGCCTTGTTGACATAGCTTTGCAGCGCCTCGCCTTTCAGCACGCCGGACGATTTGCCGAACAGGGGCAAGGCCCAGTCCGAAATGGCGGCCTCGTCCATTTCGAACGCCATCTTTTGCAGGGCGAAGCCCGAGTTGCCCGCCGCATACAAGGCCCCCACGACGCTGCCGGCGCTGGTGCCGGCGACGATGTCGGCCTCGATGCCCTGCGATTCGAGCGCCTTGATCACGCCGATGTGCGCGAAACCGCGCGCCGCGCCACCGCCCAGCGCCAGGCCGATCTTGATCTTGCGCGGCGTGACGGCGATGGGTTCGGGGGGCGTCAATACTTGTACGGGTTTCGGGGCGGTGGTATCGCAGCCGGCCAGCACGAAGGCGGCCAGGGCAAGCAGGGTCAGGCGTTTAGGGAACATGGTGGAGAGTGAGAACCGCGCGCGGCAGTGGCAATAAAGGAGAGCCGATTGTAGCGCAAGCGGGGCCGGCCGCACTGAAGGCGGCCTTAAATTATAGTGACAAGGTTCGTGCGCGCCACGCCGGCTGCTAGACTGGCGCCTGGTCTCTTACTCGTTATCCCCCATGCCAGAACAATTGCAATTTGCCGACAGCCGCGCCCTGGACGCTCCATTTGCGCAACAGTTATCGCAGCAGCCGCCCGACGGCGCCCTCGCCTGGCTGAGCGCCATCCTCGCCACGCAGGCACCCGCGCTGCGCTCGTCGAACGCCATCCTGCTGGCCTACACGGGCAATCCAGCCGCCATCGCCTGGCTAGAGAACAATGTCGGCTCGCCCGTGGCCGGGCAATGGGGCGTGGCAGCGGCCCTGCTGGACACGCCCTGGCCGCAAATCGTTGATTGGCTGCAACGGGGCGGCCCGCACCGGCTGATGGCGCTCGATGCCCTGCTCGCGTACCGCATGCCAGCCGTCAACATGTCGCCGCTGGAACAGATCGCCGCCCCCGTGCTGCCGCAGGCGCCCGCGCGCGCCGAACTCGACGCCGTGCTGGCCGCCTGCCTGGCGGCATCTTCCACGCCGCGCATCCAGGCTGCCATCGACTCGATCAACAAGCATGTGGACGAGATCCTGCGCGGCGGCCCGCGCGGCGTGGCCGTGGCCGACCTGCCGCGCCTGTACCTCGACCCGGCACCGTTCAAGGATGCATCCGTCATCCTGGAGCAGCACGAGGCAGTGGTCGGCGGCATGCGGCAAAACCTGCAGAACCTGCTCAAAGGCATATTGTGAATCGACCGGCCCTGGTGACGATCGACTTGAGCGAGATCACCTCGCCGCGCCAGTTGCACGCAGCACTGGCCGCCGCGCTGGGTTTCCCTTCCTTCTATGGCATGAACTGGGATGCCTTCTGGGATGCCATCACGGGCCTGGTGGACATGCCGCAACAGCTGGCGCTGCGCGGCTGGCCAGCATTCGCGGCGCGCCTGCCCCACGATGCGGCCCTGTTGCGGCGCTGCCTGGAACGCGCGCGGCAGGAAATGCCGAACGAGGCAGCGCACGTGCACTACATGTAAAACGGAAACGCTTGACAGCCCCGCCCGACATCCCTTACATTGAGTGCATGTCCTCCTTCAAACATTCCTCCCCTTCCCTGCTGTCGCTATCGCGACTACTGCTAGCACGCGCATAAGTTTGCCGCATTGCTTCGCCTGGCCACACGCCGGCGTGTTTCAAAAACCCTGGAAGGTTTGATGATGTTTGCACCATCCCCATACGTACACGTAATCCCCGCTGCGACCGCCCCTGCCGGCATCGCGGCCGCTCTGCTACCGCTACCGATCGCTTGCCTGGCCTAGTGTTGCGTGGCCGCCCGGCAAGCTTGCGCCACAACCCTTGATTTCCCCCTATCTTCAGGAGTACCCGATCATGATGTTGCAAAACCCAGCTTCCAAATACCGCGCCTTTCCTCCCGTTAAATTGACCGACCGTCAATGGCCGAACCAGATCATCAGCAAACCGCCCATCTGGATGAGCACCGACTTGCGCGACGGCAATCAGTCCCTGATCGAGCCGATGAGTGCGGAAAAGAAGCTGCGGTTCTTCGACATGCTGATCGCCATCGGCCTGAAGGAAATCGAAGTGGGTTTCCCATCGGCATCGCAGACGGATTTCGATTTCGTGCGCAAGCTCGTCGATGAAGGCCGCATCCCGGACGACGTCACCATCATCGTGCTGACCCAGTCGCGCGAAGAGCTGATCCGCCGCACGGTGGAATCGGTCGTCGGCGCCAAGCGCGCCATCGTCCACCTGTACAACTCCGTGGCGCCCGTGTTCCGCAAGGTCGTGTTCGGCATGTCGCGCGAAGAAATCACGCAGATCGCCACCACCGGCACCACCCTGGTAAAACAGTTGGTGGCCCAGCATCCGGAAACGGAATGGGGCTTCGAATACACGCCGGAATCGTTCTCCACCACGGAACTCGATTTCTCCAAGCATATCTGCGACGCCGTCAGCGCCATCTGGAAGCCCACGCCCGCCAACAAGATGATCATCAACCTGCCCTCGACCGTCGAATGCAGCACGCCCAACGTGTATGCGGACCAGATCGAATGGATGTCGCGCAAGCTGGCGCGCCGCGATTCCATCATCATCAGCGTGCACCCGCATAACGACCGCGGCACGGCCGTCGCGTCGGCCGAGCTGGCCGTGATGGCGGGCGCCGACCGCGTGGAAGGCTGTTTGTTCGGCAATGGCGAGCGCACCGGCAACGTCGATCTCGTCACTTTGGCGATGAACTTGTACACGCAGGGCGTGCACCCGGGCCTCGATTTCTCCGACATCGACACCGTGCGCAAGTGCGTGGAAGAGTGCAACCAGTTGCCCGTCCACCCGCGCCACCCGTATGCGGGCGACCTGGTGTTCACGGCATTCTCCGGCTCGCACCAGGATGCGATCAAGAAAGGTTTCGCCAAGCAAGAAGCTGGCGCCATCTGGGAAGTGCCGTACCTGCCGATCGACCCGGCCGACCTGGGCCGCAGCTACGACGCCGTGATCCGCGTCAACAGCCAGTCCGGCAAGGGCGGCATGGCGTACTTGCTGGAACAGGAATACGGCCTGGTCTTGCCGCGCCGCCTGCAGATCGAATTCTCGCGCGCCGTGCAAGCCGTGGCCGACGCCACGGGCCGCGAAATCGCCGCGCAGGATATCCATGCAATCTTCCAGAAGGAGTACCTGGAGCAGACGGCACCGTACGCCTACGCCTCGCACCGCATGGTGGAAGACACGAGCAGCGATGAATCCGTGCAGATCGACATCAGCCTGTCGCACCGCCAGACGCCGCTGGCCCTGCAAGGCGGCGGCAACGGCCCCATCGACGCCTTCGTCAACGCGCTCGGTCTCGACATCAAGCTGATGGATTACCATGAGCACTCGATCGGCTCGGGCGCCAACGCGCAGGCGGCCTGCTACGTCGAATTGCGCCTCGATAACGGTCCGACCCTGTTCGGCGCCGCCATCGACAGCAACATCGTCACCGCCTCGTTCAAGGCCGTGCTGTCGGCCGTGAACCGCCGCATCGGACAGACGGAAGCCGAAAAAACAACAGCGGCCGACATGGCGGCCAGCGCCGTCTAAGGACTGCGTTCCCTCTCGCGCAGGGAAAAAAAGCGGTACGGCTTGATCGCCGTGCCGCTTTCTCATTTCCGTAGGGCAATTGTTGCTGCAAAAGAAGTATCTCGCGCCGTATAATCGACTCATAATAAGACCACCGGGGACAGATCATTAGCTACCGAGGGAATCAGTATGAAATTGACGGACATGAAGATAGGCGTGCGCCTGGGCGCCGGCTTTGGCGTGGTGCTGCTGCTGATGGCAGTGCTGGTGGGCACGGGCCTGTTCCGGCTGGACAAGATCGGCGCGCTCAGCGAAGCCATCATCGAAAAAGACTGGGCCAAGGCCGACGCCATCGCCACCATCCGCAGCACCACCCGTTCGAACGCGGCACTGGTGCTGGAGCTGTTCATCCATGAAGATCCGGCCCGCGCCAGCGCGATCCATGGCGAAATCGACGCCAACAAGGCCACCATCACCGATGCGCTGGCCATCCTCGACCGCCTGATCGTGCTGCCTGAAGGCAAGGAACTGCTGGCCACCCTGAAGCAGCAGCGCAAGGCCTATGTCGTCTCGTTCAGCCAGGCAGACAAGCTGCTGGTGGCGGGACAGCGCGCGGAAGCGGCCAAGCACGTGCGCGACGATACCCTGCCCGCCCTGAACCAGCTGCAAAAGACCGTCAATCGCCTGAACGAACTGCAGCGCGGCGTGGTCGTGCATGGCGGCCAGCAAATCCAGAGCAATATTTCCGCAGCGAATGTGCTGATGGCCAGCCTGGGCACGGCCGCCCTGCTGCTGGGCGTGCTCTTCGCCTGGTGGGTCACGCGCTCGATCACCACGCCGATCGCATATGCGCTGCGCGTGGCGCAAGCCGTGGCAGGAGGCGACTTGAGCAGCAAGATCGTGGCCGACGGCAAGGATGAAGCGGGCCAGCTGCTGCAGGCATTGCGCGACATGAACACCAACCTGGCCACCCTGGTGGGCCAGGTGCGCGGCGGCACGGGCACGATTGCCGTGGCGTCGAGCCAGATCGCCAGCGGCAATGCCGACCTGTCGGCCCGCACCGAGGCGCAAGCGAGCGCGCTGGAAGAGACGGCCTCGTCGATGATCGAACTGACGGGCACCGTGCGCAGCAACAGCGACAATGCGCGCCAGGCCGACAGCCTGGCCCGCTCGGCCTCGGCCATCGCGCAGCGCGGCGGCTCGGCCATGGCGGAAGTGATCGGCACCATGGACGCCATCAATGCGTCGTCGCGCAAGATCGTCGACATCATCGCCGTCATCGACGGCATCGCTTTCCAGACGAACATCCTGGCCCTGAACGCGGCCGTGGAAGCGGCGCGTGCCGGCGAGCAGGGCCGCGGCTTTGCCGTCGTGGCGTCCGAAGTGCGTAACCTGGCGCAACGTTCGGCGGCGGCGGCAAAAGAGATCAAGGAACTCATTGCCGACTCCGTCACCCGCGTCGGCCAGGGCGCGCAGCTGGTCAGCCAGGCGGGCGCCACGATGGATGAAGTGGTGGCCAGCGTGGGACGGGTCAGCGCCATCGTCGGTGAAATCAGCGTCGCCAACCACGAGCAGAGCGAAGGCATCGAGCAGATCAATGCCGCCATCATGCAGATGGACCAGACGACGCAGCAGAATGCGGCCCTGGTCGAGGAAGCGGCCGCCGCGGCGGCAGCCATGCATGAACAGGCGGGCGAACTGGAAACCCTCGTCAGCCAGTTCAAGCTCGAGCAGAACGCCAGCGCCAAGGCACCGCCCCGCCCTGATGCGCCCGCCGTCCCGCGCCTGCACTAAGTTATTCCACCTTTGCTTATTCCACCTGGCGCGCCAGGCGGATGCCCGTAAATTGCCAGCGCGCGCCGGCCGGAAAGAAATTGCGGTAGCTGGCGCGCGCATGGCCGGCCGGCGTGGCGCACGACGAACCGCGCAGCACATACTGGTTCAGCATGAACTTGCCGTTGTATTCGCCCAGCGCCCCGGGCGCCGTTCGGTAGCCCGGATACGGCGCATAGCTGCTGCTGGTCCACTGCCAGCAATGGCCGAACATTTGCCGCAGTCCCGCTCCCGGCGCGCCGGCCGCCGGATGCAGCTGTCCCACTTGCATGTCGACGCCCTGCGCCGCCACTTCCCACTCCGCTTCCGTCGGCAGGCGCACGTCGGCCCAGTGCGCATACGCGTCGGCCTCGAACAGCGACAAGTGCGTGGCCGGCGCCTGCGGGTCGAGCGGACGCAAGCCGGATAAAGTGAATTCCTGCCAGTGGCCCGCCTCGTCGCGCTGCCAGTACAGCGGGCAGGACAGCTGCTGCGTGCGGACCCAGTCCCAGCCTTCAGCCAGCCACCAATGCGCCATGCGGTAGCCGCCCGCCTCGATGAAGGCGAGAAATTCGCCATTCGTCACCAGCGCGCTGGCCAGTTCGAACGGCGCCACGTATTGCGGGTGGCGCGGCAATTCATTGTCGAAGCAAAAACCGTCGCCCGCGTGGCCGATCTGCGCCAGGCCGCCGTCGAAGGCGAGCCAGGCCGTGGGCTGCGCGTGTTCTTGCGCTGGCGCCACCGCGCCGTCGAGCGCATTGTCCAGGTAAGCGGGAAACAGGGCGCTCTGCGCCAGCAGGTGCTTGACGTCCGTCAACAGCAATTCCTGGTGCTGCTGCTCGTGTTCCAGGCCCAGCGCCAGCAGCATGGTCAGCCGCTCGCGCGCGTCGCGCGCCAGCTCGCCCGCCAGCAGGCGCGCGACGCGTGCATCGACGTTGGCCCGGTAGGCGCGCACCTGCGCCATGCCGGGGCGCGTCAGCAAGCCCCGCTGGGCGCGCGGGTGCTTCTCGCCCACGCCGTTGTAATACGAGTTGAACAGTACGCGGAAGGCCGGGTGGAACGGCGCGAACCCCGCTTCCATGCTTTCCAGGATAAACGTTTCGAAAAACCACGTCGTATGCGCCAGGTGCCATTTGACAGGACTGGCGTCCGGCATCGACTGGGCGCCGCAATCCTCGTCGGACAGGGGTTCGGCCAGCCGTAACGAGTGCTGGCGCACCTTGTTGTAATGATCGATCAGCATCGTGGCCTTTTAGTCCCGGATGACGCGCGCGTAGATGACGGCAAACCACTGCTGCGGGTCCGTCCAGACTTGCACGGTGGAAAACCCCGCCTGCTCCAGCAAGCCGACGAAGGCCGGGCGCGTGTATTTATAGCTGTCTTCTGTATGGATGCGCTCGCCTTTCGCGAAACGCCGCTGGCCACCTTTCCAGCGGACAAACTGTTCGCTGCGCGCCTCCAGGTGCATTTCCACGCGGTTCTCGTCGGCATTGAAAAAACCGTGGTGCCGCCATGCGCGCACGTCGAAGTCGGCGCCGATCAAGCCGTTCACGTGGCGCAGCATGTTCAGGTTGAAGGCGGCCGTGACGCCCAGCGCGTCGTCATAGGCGGCGTCGAGAATGGCCTCCTCCTTGATCAGGTCGATGCCGATCAGCAGGCCGCCATCGCCGTCCGCATTCGCGCGCAGACGGCGCAGGAAGGCGGTCGCTTGTTCAGGCGAAAAATTGCCGATCGACGAGCCGGGATAGAAAAACAGGCGCCGCGCGTCACGCACGCTGTCGGGCAAGTCCAGGCGGCTGGAGAAGTCCAGGCCCAGGCCCGTCATCTCGATGTGCGGGAAGCGCTGCTGCAGCCGGCTCAGCGATTCACTGAGGAAATCGTAGGAAATATCCACGGCCACGTACTGGGCCGGATGCAGCAGGGGGAACAGGCTGGCGGCCTTGGCGCAATTGCCCGCGCCCAGGTCGATCAGGGTGCTGCCCGGCCCCACGGCGTGCGCGATCTCGGCGCCGTGGCGGGCGAAGATGGCCGCCTCGGTGCGCGTCGGATAGTACTCGGGCAAGGCGCAGATGGCTTCGAACAGTTTCGAACCGAGCGCGTCGTACAGGTACTTGGGCGAGGTCCAGGCATCGCGCGCCAGCAAGCCGCTGCTGATCTCGGCTATCGTGGCAGGAGTGGCGCTGGCCGCGCCGGCGTTGCTGGCGGGATACAAATCAGACTGCTGTTGCGCGAGTGGCATGGTCATGGGCTGGCGTCGTCAATGTTAGGTTCACGAAGGGCTTGCACGGTCAGCCACCGGGCGCGCCGCCCCTGCCATAGCGGTTTGCGGGCGCCTTGCCGATGACTTTTTTCCATCATAGCGGAATCCGCGCAAGCCAGCCGTGCGGCAGGTAACTTAAGGTCGAACAGCCGGCGTGCACACAAAATTGGTATTGCCAAGCAAAAAGGATAAGCCTGTCGTATACTACACATTGCCGGCCAAACAATCCGCGCCCCTTTGCAGTTCCCAGGCCCCCCTCTCCCCCGCGTGCCTCCCTTTACGATAGCCGTTATTAATCAAGATCACCATGCTCGAATTGCGCCATCTGTCGAAGTCCTATGCCAATGCCCGTCCCGTGCTGGCGAATATTTCCTGCCGCTTCAAGGCGGGGGAATTCATCGCCATCATGGGCGATTCGGGCGTGGGCAAATCGACCTTGCTGAACCTGATCGCCGGCCTCGACACGCCCGATGCGGGTGCCGAAGCGCACCCTATCCTGGTGGACGGCATTGCCATGTCCAGCCTCGATGACGCCGCCGCCACCCGGCTGCGTCGCGCCCGCATGGGCTTTATCTTCCAGGCGTTCCACGTCTTGCCGCACCTGACCCTGCTGCAAAACGTGTCCCTGCCGCTGCTGCTCAACGGACTGCCCCAGGAGCGTGCCGCCAGCATGCTCGAGGCCGTCGGCCTGGGCGGACGCGGCGGCGACTTTCCGCAGCAATTGTCGGGCGGCGAAATGCAGCGCGTGGCCATCGCCCGCGCGCTCGTGCACAAGCCGGCGCTGGTGCTGGCCGACGAGCCCACCGGCAACCTCGACCCGGACACGGCGCACGGCATCCTGCAATTGCTGCGCGCCGAAATCAAGGCCAACGGCAGCTGCGCGATCATGGTCACGCATTCGCTGGCCGCCGCCGAAATGGCGGACCGGACCATGATCCTGACGAAAAGCGGCTTACAAAATACAACAATCGTCAACCAAATTGATCAAACAATCAGTTAATTTAACTGACCATCTGTCACAAGTTTTGTTATCGTAGTATTATTGAAAACACTTGCCTGGTTATCAATGTTGTAACGCGAATGTTGTCACGTCACCCAGACAGCCGTACTGCGATGACGAACTATAGCCGGGACCATAGAAAGTGGTCTCGTCCCTTGCATAACCTGAAGGAGGAGTAAATGAACGTTCGGCAAAAGAAGCTGGAAATGATTGAAGCGATGAACCGGGCGCGCGCGCTCGAACCATCGAGTTTTGTGCCCAACAAGCTGCTCGATACGCTGATCGAGAAGTTGAACTTGAAAAATGATGCGGAACTGTGCCGTGTCCTGGAAGTTCAGCCTCCCATCATCAGCAAGATTCGACACGGCAAACTGTCGGTCGGTGCAACGATTTTATTGCGCATGCATGAAAAATCGGACATCACCATCCGCGAACTGAAGGAACTGTCCGCCACGCCAGTCCATTGAAGCACCCGCTGTTGTAATGCCATGCCAGGCACCCAGGTCCCCGGCGCCATGAACTTTTGCCATACAATTCGCGTAGTTCGCTCACCGCACACCATCCGCGCACGATAGCGAAGAGACCCAGCCCAAACCATGCTGACCGTTTCTCTGCCCTGCCGCTCCAGCCCTCCCAGCGTCTCCCCCTGCATTTCCACTCAAACTTGATCTGACACAACACGCGTCGTCCCCGCAGGCATCAAGGTCAGCTTTTAACCAGTGATCTCAACCGCATGTCCAGCGATTCCCTTGCGCCGCCCGTGCTGCGCCTGACGCTCACGCGCGATCCCCTCGCCAGCGCCGGCGACTGCCCCGCCGCGCCCGGCTGGGATGGCCAGACCCACGTGCTGTCGAGCGCGCGCGGCATCGGCAGCTGCCGCATCGCCCTCGATATCGGCCCGGCCGACGTGGTGCAACTGCTGCTGTGCGACGGCAGCTCGCTGCTGGCCAGCAGCGCCGACCTGCCACGCTACCTGGGGCCGGCCACGCTGGCGCGCGACGGCGCGCCCGCCAGCATCGAAGTGGGGCTGGCCCTGCGCCCGCAGGCGGCGCGCCCGCCGCCCGGCGCCAGCCGCGACGGCCTGGGCGCCTGGATGCTGCGGGCCGTGCGCGTGTACCGCTGCGGCGCCGCCGCCATGACGGCGCTGGCGGCGGCGGGCACCTTCCAGGACCGCCAGCTGGAACAACGGCTGGGACTGTACCGCTGCGGCATCGAGGCGGGCAACATGACGGCCGTCGCCAGCCTGCCCGCCGGGCCGGAACCGGTGCTGCTGCTGTTGCACGGCACGGCCTCGTCGACCCAGCGCAGCTTTGCCGGCCTGTGGCGCAACGGCCTGGCGCCGCAGCTGGCGGCGCAGTACGGCAACCGCATCTACGGCTACGAACACCGCAGCCTCAGCGACAGCCCCATCGAGAACGCGCTGGCCCTCGTGCGCCAGTTGCCGCACGGCGCCGTGCTGCACCTGCTGACGCATTCGCGCGGCGGCCTGGTGGGTGAATTGCTGGCCCGGGCGCAGCGCATCGACAGCCGCGGCGCCGTCGACCTGGCCGGCGACGGCCTGGAACGGCTGAGCGAAAACACGGTGGGCGGCGAAGCGTTCAACAGCCACGATATCGAGCACTTCACGGCGCAGGGCCGGCTGCGCGGACGCGGCGGCCACGAAGCGGATGCGGCGCGTTTGCGCGAATTGAGCGTGGAACTGAAAACGCGCGCCATCCGCATCGCCCGCTTCGTGCGCGTGGCTTGCCCCGCGCGCGGCACCACCCTGATGTCGGGCCGGCTCGACCGCTGGGCCAGCGTGATGTTCAACCTGCTGCTGCACGGCGGCGTTCCCGATGGCGCCATGGCCTTCCTGCTGGCCGTGGTGCAGCAGCGCTGCGACGCGCGCATCCTGCCGGGACTGGAAGCGATGATGCCCGACTCGCCCCTGGTGGCGCTGCTCAACGCACCCGACGTGCGCGTGGCCAGCCCGCTACACGTGCTGGCCGGCGCATGCAGCGGCGATGGCCTGCTGGGCTGGCTGGGCGACTGCCTCGACGACCAGCTGTACGGCGGGCAGAACGACCTGGTGGTCAATTGCGCCTCGATGGCCGGCGGCGCCACGCGCACCACGCCCGTGCGGCAACTGCTGCTGCGCGGGCCGCACACGCACCACCTGAACTACTTCGAGCGCGCGCCTTCCAGTCAGGCCGCCATGCAGGCGCTCGCCGGCGACGAGAGCGCCTACCTGCCGCTGCCCGGCATCGAGCACGGCCCGCTGGCGCGCGGCGGCGAAGTGCCGAAACGGCGCGCCCACGCGCCCATCGTGCTGCTGCTGCCCGACATCATGGGCAGCCACCTGCAAGTGGGCAGCAACCGCATCTGGTTCGACCCCGTCAACCTGGTCGAAGGGCGCATCGAACGCCTGGCCGTGGGCCAGCCGCACATCGTCAGCGCCGGCTGGCTCGAGTCCTGCTATGAGCCGTTCGCCCGCTTTCTCGCGCAAAGCCAGGAAGTGCGGCCCTTTACCTATGACTGGCGCTTGTCGCTGCAGGAGTCGTGCCGCGCCTTCCTGCCCGTGCTCGACGACGCCATGCGCGACGCCGAAGAGCGCGGCCAGCCCTTGCGCATCGTCGCCCACGGCATGGGCGGGCTGGTGGCGCGCCTGGCCCTGAAGGACCGCTGGCAACGCTTCGGCGCCCTGCCCGGCAGCCGCCTGCTGCAGGTGGGCACGGCCAACCGGGGCACGCTGGCGATGGTGCAAGTGCTGCTGGGACGCGACCGGCTGGTGCAGATGCTGGCCTGCTGGATAGGCTGGAAGCACACGCGGCGCCAGTTTCTCGGCTTCGTGCGCGCCTTTCCCGGCGTGCTCGACATGCTGCCGTGGCCGCAGGCGGGCGGCATCGATTATTTCGACGCGGGCGCCTGGGCGCAGCTGGCCGCCGGCGACGCGCAAGCGGGCCTGCCCGGCGGCTGGCAGGCGCCCGAGGCGCCGGCGCTGGCCGCGGCGCGCGCCACCGTGGCCTTGCTGGAAGCGGCCCCGCTCGATGCCCGCCTTTGCAGCTACCTGGCCGGCTGCGCCGACACGCCGGTGGCGCTGCGCCTGCGCGACGGCGGCATCGAGACGGCCTGGTCGCCGGACGGCGATGGCCGCACGGCCTGGCAAGGCGCGGTGCCGGACGGCGTGGCGGCCTGCTACCTGCCGGTGGCGCATGGCGACCTGCTGCTGCAAAAGGAATACTACCCGGCCATCGCGCAGCTGCTCGACGGCGGCCAGGGCGCCGCCCTGCCCCGGCACCCGCCGCACGTGCCTGGCGGCGCCCCGCCCCGCTTCCATCCGTATGCGCCCGACGCCACGCCGCTGTACCCGCAGCCGCAGGAACTGCTCGACGCGGCCATCGGCGCCGCCGGCCCCGCCAGCGCGCCGGAAAGCCGCGCGCCGCAGCTGAGCCTATCCGTCATCCACGGCAGCATGGCCTCGGCCGATGCGCCCGTCATGAGCGGCTGCTACGCGTCCGAATCGCTGCGCGGCAGCATGAGTTTTCTCGACCGTCTGCTGGCGGGCAAGCTGCAGGAAATCCACGCGCTGGGACGCTTTCCGCAGCGCCCCGACTCCGCCCTGGTGGTGCTGCAGCCCGATGCGGCGCGCCGGCCCGGCGGCGCCATCGTCATCGGCCTGGGCGCGCTGGGCGAGCTGACGCCGGGCGAACTGGCGCGCGCCTTTGCCGGCGGCCTGCTCGAATACGCGTGCGTCTGCCTGCAGGTGCGCGCCGCCGGCCACGTGGCCGCGCCGCCGATGGGAGACCACGGCTTGCGCGTGGCCAGCCTGTTGTCCGGTTCCGGCTACGGCGGCTTGAGCATCGCCCTGTGCGCGCGGGCCCTGATCGACGGCGCGCGCAGCGCCAACCGGCGCCTGGAAGACGCGGGCATGGCGTGCCGCATCGGCCACATCGCCATCTATGAACAGTCCGAGGCGCGCGCCATCGCCGCCGCCGTGGCCATCGAGCAGATCATGGCCGAAGCGCGCTACCAGGGCAGCTTCACGTTCGAGCGGCGCATCCGCCACAGCCCCGGCGGCTACCGGCGCATCCTGCCCAGCCTGAGCGGCGACAACGGCTGGCGCCGCGTGCAGATCGTCGCCGCCGACCTGTCCGGCGCCCTGCGCTTCACCGTGCTGACGGACCGCGCCCACAACAGCGTCGACGAAGAGCCGAACCAGCGGCAGGCCGTCGATGGCCTGATCATGGATGCCACCGACAACACCACCGACCAGCCGGGCCTGTCGCGCGCACTGTACGAACTGATGCTGCCCAATGGCCTGAAGGCGGCCATCCCTGAGATGCGCGGCCTGATCCTGGCCGTCGACCAGAGCGCCGCCATCTACCCGTGGGAGCTGATGCGCGACGAGGCGGGCAGCGAGGAAAGCCCCCTGTCGACGCGCATCGGCATGGTGCGCCAGCTGGCCAGCCTGCGCGAGAAGCCGCCCGCCGTCAGCCCGCCCAGCAACAGCGTGCTGGTGATCGGCGACACCGATTCCGGCCTGCCCGAGCTGCCCGCCGCGCAGGCCGAGGCGCAGGACGTGGCGCGCATGTTCGGCGCGTACGGATACCAGGTGCGCGAGCTGCTGCGCCCGCAGGCGCAGCGCGTGCTGGTGCACCTGTTCGACGAGCGCTATTTCGCCATCCACCTGGCCGGCCACGGCGAAGTGGCCGGCCCCGGCATCGCGCATACGGGCCTGGTGCTGGGACCGAAGACGCGGCTGACGGCGGCGCAGGTGGGTAAATTGAAACGCGTGCCGCAATTCGTCTTCATCAATTGCTGCCACCTGGGCGACATGCGCCCGGACGCCATCGCGCCATGGTCGAAACTGGCCGCCAGCCTGGCCACGGCCTTCATTGAAATGGGCTCGCAAGCCGTGATCGCGGCCGGCTGGCGCATCGACGACCAGGCGGCCAGCATCTTCGCGCACAGCTTTTACCACGCCATGCTGAGCGGCGAATACTTCGGCGACGCCGTGCGCCTGGCGCGCGAGGCGGCGTATCTGCAATTCCCCGCCTCGAACACCTGGGGCGCCTACCAGGCGTACGGCGACGACCGCTACCGCTTTCCCAACACCCAGAGCCGGCCCTGGCAAGCGCCCGACTATCACTACCACGGCCACCTGCTGGCCGACCTGGAAACCCTGCACGCGCGCCTGGCGGGCGCCGATGCGGGGCGCCGCGCATCCATCGAGGAAAAGCTGGGCAGCATCGAGGAAGCCGTGCGCGCGCGCTTCTTCGGCTGCGCCGACATCCGCGAAAACATGGCCGCCACGCGCGCCGGCCTGGGGGGATTGGAGAACACCCTGCGCGCCATCGAACATTACCGGGCGGCGCACAGCGCGGCCGACGGCAAGGTGGGCTTGCGCGCGCTGGCGCACTGGGCGGAACTGGAGATACGCCAGGGCGCGGCCCTGTGCGGCATCGATGCGGGCGAAGGCATCGAGGTGCCTGCCGTGCCCGACCTGGCCCAGGGACGCCAGCTGCTGCAGGATGGAAAACAGCATATCGACCTGCTGGTGGCGCTGGCGCCCACGGCGCAGCGCCTGGCGCTGCTGGGACGCTACTGGGCCTTGCAGGCGCGCCTGGCCTGCCGCGCGGGAAACTCCGGCGCGCCGCCCCTGCGCGCCATGACGGACGCCTGCCTGGCCGCGCTGGAGGAAGCGCGGCGGCGCAGCGGCGTGGCCGACTGCGACCTGATTTTCCAGGTGCTGGCAGGCGCGCTGCTGCTGAAAACCCATGGCGACGGCGGCGCCTGGCACGCGCTCGATCCGCAGCTGGGCGACTTGCTGCACGACGCCATCGCCTATGCGCGCCAGCGCCATGCGGACGAACACCGCGCCATCGATGCCGGCGCCCCCGTGCGCGCCGCCCTGCTGGCGGCCCTGTGGCAGGTGCCGGACGGCCCGCCCTTCGACGCGCCCGCGCGCGCCGCCTTCCTGGCGCTGTACCACGACGCCGTGCGGCGCCACGGCAGCATCGGCGAACCCGAAACGATCACGGCGCCGCTGCGCTTCCTGCTCGAACTGCTGCCGCCCGACGGCGCGGACACCGGCTTGCGCAGCGCCGTGCAGGCGCTGGCCAGCCAGCTGCAAGCCTCGCTGCCCTGCGTGAACCCTGGCAGCCTTAGCCTGGCGCCACCCCGTAATGGCGCGCATAGCGCTCGTCCAGATTCGCCAGCGGCATCATCATGAACATGTCGGCGCTTTCGAAATCGGGGTCCCAGGCCGGTTCGCCGCAAATCCAGGCGCCCGAACGCAGGTAGCCCTTGATCAGCGGCGGCACCTGCGGCTTGTGCGCCGCTTCCACCTGGTGGATGGGGAAAGGCAGGTGCGGCGTGACGCGGTACTCGCTTGGGGCCATGTGCTTTTCGGCCAGCGCCTGGTACACGGCGACGGCGTTATGGCCGCCATCTGCCAGGCTGATGCTGGCGCAGCCGACCAGGTAGTCGCAGCGCTCGCGGCGCATGTACTCGGCCAGGCCCGACCACAACAGCATGATCACGCTGCCGCCCCGGTATTTCGGGTGGATGCAGGCGCGGCCCGCTTCGACCATGCGGCCGCGCAGGTTCTTCAGGCGGCTCAGGTCGAATTCGTTTTCCGAATACAGCCGGCCGATCTTGGCCGCCTTGGCCGCGCTCAGCACGCGGTAGGTGCCCACCACCTTCAGGGTATCGGCATCGCGCACGATCAGGTGATCGCAGTGCGCGTCGAATTCATCGCTGTCGAGGCCATCGGCGTTCGCCAGCGAGCTCAATCCCATGGTCTCGATAAACACCTTGTAACGCAAACGCTGGACTTCGCGCAATTCCGCCGCTGTAGTGGCCTGGCTCAGCACCAGTTGGACCGGCCGGGCCTTGGCTTCGTTTGATGCGATTATGTTTTGCATGGTTTCACCCCCTGTGATCAAGACGACTCCAGCGTACTTGTCTAATATGTCAAGAAAATGACAGCCGAATGTCATTTCCATGACGCAAGTCAATGCCATGCGGGGATCGTGCATAATTACCACACTCCCCTACAGGAAAGCCACGATGGACGATCACGAAGCGCCCCGCATCACCCCCTATGCCAAGCCTGCCGCCGGCTGGGACGCCCTGAAACACGTGGCCATCAGCCTGCGCCAGGAGCGGGTCGCGCCCGGCAATCTGAAGGCGCTGCTGGCGCAAAACCAGCCGGACGGCTTCGATTGCCCCGGCTGCGCCTGGCCCGACCGCAACCACGCTTCCACCTTCGCCTTTTGCGAAAACGGCGCCAAGGCCGTCGCCGCCGAAGCGACCAGCCGCCGCGCCGGCCCGGAGCTGTTCGCCAGCCACACCGTCACGCAGCTGCTGGAACAATCGGACTACGCGCTCGAGCAGCACGGCCGCCTGACCGAACCGATGGTGTACGACGCCGCCAGCGACCGCTACGTGCCCATTGCCTGGGAAGACGCCTACGCCCTCGTGGGGCGCCACCTGCGCGCCCTGCCCGATGCGAACCAGGCCGCTTTCTATACGTCGGGCCGCGCCAGCAACGAGGCTGCATTTTTGTACCAACTGATGGCGCGCCTGTACGGCACCAATAACTTCCCCGACTGCTCCAACATGTGCCACGAGGCGACCAGCCGCGGCTTGCCGGCCACCGTCGGCATCGGCAAGGGCACGGTGACCCTGGCCGACTTCGAACTGGCCGACACCATCCTCATCTTCGGCCAGAATCCCGCCACCAACCATCCGCGCATGCTGGGCGAACTGCGCGAGTGCGCACGCCGCGGCGGCAGCATCGTTTCCATCAATCCCCTGCGCGAGCGGGGCTTGCAGCGCTTCATGGACCCGCAAAGCGCGCTGGAAATGGCGACCCTGGGCAGCACGCGCCTGGCCGGCCTGTTCGTCCAACCCACCCTGGGCGGAGATTTCGCCCTGATCAAGGCCGTCGCCAAGCGCGTCGTCGAGCATGACGACGCGGCACAGGCGACCGGCAGGCCCGCCGTCATCGACCACGCCTTCATCGCTGAACACTGCAGCGGTTTCGACGCCTTCCGCGACGACCTGCGCGCAGAGAATTGGCAACTGCTCGTGGCGGAATCGGGCGTGGCGCGCACGCAGATCGAGGCATTGACGGACATTGTCGTCAAGGGCCGGCGCATCATCGCCACCTGGGGCATGGGCCTGACGCAGCACCAGCACAGCGTGGCGGCCATCCGCATGCTGTCGAACCTGATGATGCTGCGCGGGCAGATCGGCAAGCCGGGCGCCGGATTATGTCCCGTGCGCGGCCACTCCAACGTGCAGGGCGACCGCACGGTGGGCATCGAGGAAAAGCCGACAACCGCCTTCCTCGACCGCCTGGGCCAGGTGTACGGCTTTGCTCCGCCGCGCGCTCACGGCCACGACGTGGTGGCCACCATCGAAGCCATGCGGCGCGGCGACGTCAAGGTCTTCATCGCGCTGGGCGGCAATTTCGCCGCCGCCACGCCGGACACGCCACTGACCTTTGCCGCGCTGCGCCAGTGCGCGCTGACGGTGCAGGTGGCCACCAAGCTCAATCGCAGCCACCTGGTCATCGGCAGGGAAGCGCTGCTGCTGCCCACCCTGGGGCGCACGGAGATCGACCTGCAGCACGGCGTGGCGCAGGGCGTGACGGTGGAAGACTCGATGAGCATGGTGCATATCTCGTACGGCCGCAATGCGCCCGCCTCGCCGCAGCTGCGCTCGGAAGTGGCCATCGTGGCCGGCATGGCCGAAGCGGCGGTGGGCAGCGGCCTGGTCGACTGGCGCGCGTACGCGGCCGACTATGCGCGCATCCGCGACGATATCGAAAAGGTATTCGACGATTTTTACGACTACAACGCCAGGGTGGCGCGGCCGGGCGGTTTTCATCTGACGGTGGCCTCGCGCGAACGCGTGTGGAAGACGGCCAGCGGCAAGGCCAGCTTCCTCGTCGCCCCGCTGGACCTCGACACGCCGCTGCACCGCGCCCGCGCGCGCCATGGCGAACGCCTGATGGTCTTGATGAGCACGCGTTCGCACGACCAGTACAACACCACCATCTACGGCATGGATGACCGCTACCGGGGCGTGTATGGCACGCGCAAGGTGGTCTTCGCCAATGCGGCCGATATTGCCATGCTGGGTTTTAAGGATGGCGACATGATCGATTTGATTGGCGCCTGGGACGACGGCGTGGCGCGCCGCGCCGACGGTTTCCGGCTGGTCGCCTACGACATCCCGCGCGGCTGCCTGGGCGCGTATTTTCCGGAAACGAACGCGCTGGTGCCGCTGGCCAGCACGGCCGACGGCGCGGGCACGCCCACGTCGAAGTCCGTCCCCGTGCTGCTGCAGCGCAGTGCTGCTTAAAGACTGATACCGGGCGTGTAGTCGACGTACGCATCCTGGCGGCAGAATCCCACCAGCTTCATGCCCGCCTGCGTGGCGATGGAAATGGCCAGCGAACTGGGGGCGGAAATGGTCGCCAGCAAGGGAATCTGCATGCGCGCCGCCTTGCGCGCCAGCTCGTAGCTGCCACGGCTGGACAGGAAGACGAAGCCGCGCCGCATGTCGATATCGTGCAGCGCCAGGTAGCCAATCAGCTTGTCGAGACCATTGTGCCGGCCGACATCCTCGAACACGTGCGCGATGTCGCCCTCGGGCGTACACCACGCGGCCGCGTGCACGCCGCCCGTTTCCCGCATCAGCGCCTGATGTTCGCGCAAGCCGGCGGATGCGCGCGCCAGCGCGGCCGGCAGGTCGACGCGGATCAGGGGTGGCGGCAGCGCCGCGGGCCGCAAATCGAGCATGTCGATGCTGTCGATGCCGCACACGCCGCAGCCCGTGCGGCCCGTCAGCTGGCGGCGCCGGTCCTTCAGGCGCATGAAATCCTCCTGCGCGATGCTCAAGGCCACTTCGGCGGAATCAGGGCGCAGGAACACGTCGCAATCGAAGATGGCAGCGGCGGAAGCCACCACGCCCTCCGTCAGCGCGAAGCCATACGCAAATGCTTCCAGGTCGCGCGGCGTGGCCATCATGACGACGTGGGAAATGCCATTGAAGACCAGCGCGACGGGGATTTCCTCGGCGACGTGGTCGATGGCGGCAGTGGATTCGCCCGCGCGGTGGCGGACGATGGAACGCTCGACGAAGCCGGCGCGTTCGGTATTGGTATCTTCTGACATGGCAACCATGGGGGAACTATCACAGGCCCCATGGTAAACCAGAACGGCCAGGCAGGGGGCGGCCCCCGCCCGCGCCATCAATCCTTCTTCGGACGGCCCGTTTTCAGCTGCGGCAAGCCAGCCAGCACGTTTTGCAGCGTGGCCAGGTCGATCTGGCTGATCAGCGCCACGCCGATGCGCAGCAATTCACTTTTCTTGATCTCGAAGCCGGCCTTCAGGCAGGCTTTTTTTACCTGGCCCAGGACTTCGTATTCCGCTTCCGGCATGGTGAAGCTGTCGCGCACCAGTTTCGGCTTGCGGGCTTTTTCCTTGACGGCGGCGACCTTGGCGGCCGGCGCTTTTTTCGCTGGCGCAGGCTTGGCGGCCGCCTTGGCCACGGGCTTGACGGCGATTTTCGCTGCCGGCTTGGCGGCGGGCTTCGCAGCCGGCTTGGCAACGGCTTTTACCGCCGCCTTGGCGACCGGCTTGGCGGCGGCTTTGGCCACAGGTTTGGCAACGACGGCCTTGGCCACCGGCTTGGCGGCAGGCGCCTTGGCGGCGGCGGGCTTGGCGGCGACAGGTTTCACCGCCGCCGGTTTCGCAGCGACGGGCTTGACGGCCACTGGCTTGACGGCGGCCTTGGCCACCGGCTTGGCTGCCGGCTTCGCGGCAGGCTTGGCGGCCGGTGCGGCCTTGGCCGCTGCCGCATTGATCGATGCGCTGGTCGGGAACATCGATACGGGCGCGCTGTCGGCCTTTTTCGCCGGGACGGTTTTGGTCATGGATTCTCCAATCTGGTAAATAATATAAACAATATATACTGTTTTTTTAAATCTTGCTTGCGGTACATCAAGTCATGCGCATGTCATGCCCCACTACGCACTGGCGCGGATGGTGAAATCGACCCCGACCTCATCCCAGAATTCCTGCTCCTTCTCGATCCAGAACGACACGGTGGGATGGTGCGCCACCCAGCCGCGCTTGATGTCGAGTTCGATGCGGCTCTTCATGCGCAGGCGCAGTTCGCTGAAGTCGGCCTCGATGCGCGCATGCATGAGCAGAATCGACAGGCGCAGCGCCAGCACGGCCTTGGCGAAATCGGGGTCGGACAGCACTTCGCCGATCTTGCGCAAGTTGCCCTTCTGTGCCAGGATCAAGCGGCTCATGGTCTTCTGTTCGCGCGTGGTAAAGCCGGGCAAGTCCGCGTTTTCCACGATATAGGAAGCATGCTTGTGATAACCCGTCTGCGACACGGCCAGCCCCACCTCGTGCAGCAGGCTGCTCCAGCGCAGGCATTTCACCAGGGCGTCGGATGTGGGCTTGAGCTGCGCGTACATGGCCAGCGCCTGCTCGGCCACCCGGCCGGCGCGCTGCTGGTCGATATGGAATTTCTCCATGCAGCCCTGCACCGACTGTTCGCGGCGGTCGCGCTTGGTCGAACGCAGGTACAGGTCCCACATCACGCCCATGCGCAGGCCCGCCTCGATCGGCGTCATGGCGGGAATCGCCAGTTCGCGGAACAGGCCGATCAAGATGGCCAGGCCGCCGACGATGGTGCTGGCGCGGTCGGGGCGCAAGCCCGGCATGTCGATGCGGCTGGTGTGACCGAGTTCGATGAAGCGGCGCGCCAGCGCATCGAGGCTGACGCTGGTGAGCAAGCCGTCGCCCAGCTTGTTGCGGGCGATGATGTCGGCGATCGTGCGGATGGTGCCGGAAGAGCCGTAGGCCGTCTTCCAGTGCTGCGGGCGGTACGGCGGGGCGGCATCCTCGAAATGGCTGCGCGCCGACAGGATGGCCGCCTCGAACGACGGCGCGTCGATGCGCCCGCCGATGAAGAACGACAGGCTTTGCTTGACCGTGCCCAGGCTGAAGGATTCCACGCGTTCGATATCGTTGCCGCGCCCCAGTATCAGTTCGGTCGAACCGCCGCCGATATCCATCACCAGCCGGCGTTCGCCGGGAATCGCCAGCGCATTGGCCACGCCCATGTAGATCAGGCGGCCCTCTTCCTCGCCCGAGATGATCTCGATCGGGTAGCCGATGGCTTGCTCGGCCAGCGGCAGGAAGACGGCGCCGTTGCGCGCCACGCGCATGGCCGACGTGGCCACCACGCGCACGGCATCGAGTTCGAAACCGGCGAGAATGGCGCGAAAGCGCTGCAGGCAGGCCAGCGCGCCCTGCATGGCCGCCTCGGTCAGGTCGCCATTGGCGTCCAGGCCGGCGGCCAGGCGTATCGGGTCGCGCACGCTCTTGACCACGCGGATGGTGTCGCCATCATGCTTGCCGACGTGTAAACGAAAACTGTTGGACCCCAGGTCCACCGCTGCATACATACTGGCCTCTTGTCTTGTCATTACTGTGCCAACTGAAAAAGTTGGCAAATTCAGTTGCTAAACTATATAAATCATTTAAACGATTTAAAAATCCTACCACACTACCCTCATCGTATGACAGCGGCGTGACAGGATTGTGACAAAACGGCAGTTGTGCGGCGGCTTACGGCACGATGGTAGTAAAGAGATACACGGCGAAAATTACCAGGTGCACCGTCCCCTGCATGACCGTGGTGCGGCCCGTGCCCAGCGACAGCGTAGCCACCATCAGCGACAGCAGCAACAGCACCGTCGACTTGATATCGAGTCCCAGCGTAATCGTCAGGCCCGTGGCCAGCGACACCACCACCACGGCGGGGATCGTCAGGCCGATGCTGGCCAGCGCGGAGCCGAGCGCCAGGTTCAAGCTCGTTTGCAGGCGATTCGCGCGCGCGGCGCGCACGGCAGCCAGGCCTTCGGGCAGCAGCACGATGGCGGCGATGACGATGCCGACCAGGGTTTTCGGCGCCCCCATGGCGGCAATCGCCGTCTCCAGCGCGGGCGCCAGCGACTTGGCCAGCAACACCACGGCGCCCAGGCACACCAGCAGTGCGCCGGCGCTGACCCAGGCGACGGCGGGCGTGGGCGGCGCCGCATGCACCTCTTCGTCGCCGACGGCTTCCTTGGGCAGGAAGTAGTCGCGGTGGCGCACCGTCTGCACCAGCACGAAAGTGCCGTACAGGACCAGCGAGATGACGGCGATGAAAATGAGCTGACTGGAATTGTAGTACGGGCCGGCGGCGCTCGAGGTGTAGTTCGGCAGCACCAGGGTCAGGATGGCGATCGCCGCCAGGGTGGCCAGCGACGCGCTCACGCCCAGCAGGCCGAAGGTCTGCTCGCGGTGGCGCCCGGCGCCCAGCAGCAGGCAGATGCCGACGATGCCGTTCAAAATGATCATGATGGCGGCAAACACGGTGTCGCGCGCCAGCCCCGTCGTTTCCGGCCCGCCGGCCAGCATCAGCGAGACGATCAGTGCCACCTCGATCAGGGTCACGGCCAGCGCCAGCACCAGGGTGCCGTACGGTTCGCCGATGCGGTGCGCCACCACTTCCGCGTGGTACACGGCGGCCAGCACGCTGCCGATCAGGCCAGCCACCAGCAGGATCTGATAGGCGCCGCCGACGTTGAAGGTGGAACCGAACAGGAACAGCCAGCCGGCAAGCGGGGCGGCAAGCGGCCAAACAGGCAGGGATTTGAGCATTTTCATTATGGGCCTGGCAAGAGTAAAAAAGGGGAACTGCAGTGCGGACGACAAGAGGGGCCCTAAGCAACCCCACAGCATAACTTGCTTAGCTTAAATGAAAGTTAGGGAATACACATTTCGGGTGCCGGCGACCCGCGCCTGGCCCGCTGTTCAATCACTTTGCCACAGCGCACCTGCTTGCTACCAGTAACTATAGTCCCTTTGGTAACATGCCGTTGCAATTTCCTTGTCTTTTTACTGCCTGAAAGCGTCATACTGCAGGGCACGCCCTCCCGCCACCGACCAAGGACACACCATGAAACGAGCAAGCAGCGCAGCCGTGCGCACCGTATTCGCCATCTTCGCGGGCAGCCTGCTGTGCGCCGCCGCGCACGCGGACACACCGCCAGCGCCGCCAACGCAGGTTGACGCGAACTGGGCCTCCCCGCCCGCGCCCGCCGCGCAGGCACGCTGGCAAGACAGCCTGCCGCCTGCGCCGCCCGTGCAACCACGCGAAGAAAATATCCTGCCCAAGAGCGAATGGATCACCGTCGAGCCGATGAAGGCGCCGGACCGGCGCTGCGATCCCGGCCTCGATGCGCTGTTCTTGCCCAAGGAATGCGGCAAGGAACCCAGCTGGCTGGGCTCGCGCAAGAAATAATCCGGTTTAGATATCGAGGGTGCTGGCGCCCTGCGCCTCCACCACCCTGTTGCGGCCCGCCTGCTTGGCCGCCTGCAGCGCCTCGTCGGCCCGCTTGAACAGGCTGACGGTGCTGTCTTCGGCGCGGATGGTGGTCACGCCCAGGCTGGCCGTCAGCTGCAGCACGGCGCGCTCCGTCTTGACGGGCAGCGCCTCGACGGCGGCGCGGATGCGCTCGGCCACCATCAGCGCATCGGCCAGGGTCGTGCGCGGCAATTGGATGGCGAATTCGGCGCCGCCCAGGCGGCCCATCAGGTCGCTGTCGCGCAACTGCTGGCGGCACGTGTCGACGATGGTTTTCAGCACCGCATCGCCCACCGGATGGCCATAGCTGTCGTTGACTCTTTTGAAGTGGTCGATATTGAGCACCACCAGCGCCGTCGGCAAGCCGGGCCGGCGCGCCAGCGCCATCCATGGCGCCAGCGCCTGGTAAAAGCCGCGCCGGTTCGGCACGCCCGTGGCCGCGTCCAGCACTTCCAGGCGCGCCAGTTCGCCGCCCAGTTTTTCGCGCGACAGCAGCAGGTAGCCGAAGGCGTTCGTCAGCATCATCAGGTACAGGGCGCCGAAGCCGGCCAGCTGCATCAGCTCCGCATCGAAACCGGGCACGGCGGCGGCCAGCACGCCGCGCGCGGCGATCAGCAGCGACAGGATACCCATGCTGACGACGAGGAAGCGGCGCAGCATGCTCGCCTCGCGCCATTTCAGACACAGCGCGGCCACGCCAGCGAGGAAAAAGCCGGCCACGATGAGCGAACCGCCGGCGCTGCGCAGCAGCGGCGCCACGTCGAACAGGTAGCAGGCGGCAAACAGCCCGATCGCCGCGCCCAGCGCCGGCAATATGTAGCGGCGCCAGCCGCTGCGCCCGGCCGCCTGCCACAGCGCGCCCGCGTCCAGCGCCATGCCGGCAAACAGCAGGCTGTTGCCAAGCAGGATGGAGAGGAAATCGGGCAGCACGCCGCGGAAATACAGCAGGCACCAGGCCACGGCCTGGCATTGCTTGGCCACCGCCCAGGTGGACATGCTGAGCGACTTCTTGCGCTCGTATTCGAAGAAGAACAGGGCCGCGCACAGGCTCAGGTTGCCGAGCGCCAGGGCCAGTACCAGGGTCTTGATATCCATGGGCTACGCCATCGCCGCGCCGCCGCGGCACGCTGTGTCAGATTTCGTGTTCGACATTCGTGCTGCCGTCGCCGATCTTGCTGGCCCACGCCTGCACGAAATACTGCTTCTCCACTTCGCTGGGCGCTTCGTGCCAGAACACGATGAGGGTACCCTTGTGGTCGTGGATCTGCGCCACTTTTTCAATGAAGCCGAGATTGGCGGCCTGGTCCGCCAGCGCCGCCGCGTAACCGTACACGCGCGTCAGCCGCTCGATGCGGTCAGGCTCCGTAAAACTGTTCGTCGCCGTAATGATGGGGTGATCCAAAAACATGCTTGTCTCCATGGTGCCCGACTGCGCGGCCGTGCCGCCGCGCGCCATATACATAGTATACGCAGCATGCTCGGCGCGGATTAATCGGGTATGCTCACGGGAGCTTATCAGATTTCTCTGAATGCAACAAAGCATCTCCCCCAGTCCACTCAGCGAAGTCGTCCCATGCCGGAAAACAGAAGCACCACCCCGCTTGCCCCGCAGGTGCATACCTGTGGCGACCGGCGCCGCCTGGAATTCCAGCCAGGCATGATCCAGAGCGAAATGCTGCTGTCGCGCCCCGACCATCTGCTGCTGCGCTATGCGCGCGCCATGATGTGCTTTACCCTGTTCGTGCCGCGTCCCCGGCATATCCTGATGGTGGGCCTGGGCGGCGGTTCGCTGCTGAAATTCTGCCACCGCCACCTGCCCGACACCCGTATCACGGTGCTGGAATTGCGCGCCGACGTGATCGCCCTGCGCGAGCAATTCATGCTGCCGCCCGACGACGCGCGCCTGCGCATCATCGAAACGGATGCCGTCAGCTATATCCGCCAGCATCCGGGCTGCGCCGACGTGCTGCTGCTCGACGGCTACGACGAAACGGGCTTGCCGCCCGCCCTCGGCAGCGCCCGCTTCTATGCGGACTGCCTGCGCACGCTGCTGCCCGGCGGCGTGCTGGTGGCCAACCTGTTCAGTTATGACGAGCACTATCCCGCCATGCTGGCGCGCCTGATGCTCACCTTCCGCGGCGCCGTATGCCACTTCGACGACATCGCCGGCAACAACCGCATCATCTTCGCCGCCAGGCCGGACAAGCTCGGGGCGGGCCGCGCCCTGCGCGTCGTGCGCCTGGTGCGCTGGCGCCGCGCATGCGGCCTGGCTTGCCTGAACCGGCTGCTGCCGGCATGGCAGTTGTGGCGCTTGCGCCGGCAATCAGGCGCACGCGACAACTGATAGTCGCCCGCCATGGCCATAGATATTGTTGCTTATTAGCAGCGATCTGGTGCAAAATTCGCATGATGGATGTGGTTTATGACAAACTACGGCCTGCGCGGGCCCGCAGGTGCTGCCGAGCAATTGTGTCCATGAAGTGAGATAGGAAAACCCATGCTGCGTGGCCGCCTGCCATTGTCGATTTCCGCCGCGGCCGCGCTGACCTTCGCCTGCGGCGTCAGCGTGACGGCCGTGCTGTTCGCCGCCATCAGCCAGCTCGAATACGACAAGATGAGCCTGAGCCTGCAGCAGCGCGCCGGCGCCAGGGTGGCCGCCATCGAGCAGGGGCTCGATGACGCCGTCGAGGTGCTGACGACGACGAACCAGCTGTTTGCCGCCGTCGTGCCCGTCACGCGCGAGCAGTTCCACGCCTTCACCACGCCGCTGCTGCAGCGCCACCCGTTCATCCAGGCCTTCAATTTCCACCGTATCGTGCCGCATGCCCAGCGCGACGCCTTCGAGGCCGAGCTGCGGCGCATCGCACCCGATTACGCCATGACGGAAATGCGCGATGGCGTCATCGTGCCCGCGACGACGCGCGCCAGCTATCTGGTGGTCGATTACCTCGAACCCTTGCAGGGCAACCGCCCCGCCTTCGGCCTGAATGTCAGCCCGAACGGCGTGCTGGCGCGCGCGCTGGAGCAGGCCATCATCAGCGGCCAGACCACCGCCACGGGCCTGCTGGCCCTGGCGCAGGGACCGCAGCAGGGCTTCGTCATCGTGCGTCCCGTGTACCGCCACGGCGTGCCGCTGCAAACGGTGCAGCAGCGGCGCGCGGCACTGATCGGCGATACGGCGGTCATCGTGCGGGCCGGGGAGCTGGTGCAGAAGATCCTCGCCGGCGCCGACCTGCTGGGCGACCCGCAGCTCGAACTGAGCGTCTACGCCGACGCCGGCGCCGACCCGCGCCAGATGATCTTCCGGCATGGCCAGGCGCCTGTAGACGAAGCGGGCGGCGCCTGGGAATCGCTGCCGCGCTGGCTGCAATTTGCCTACCACAGCCACTATGACCGGGCCTTCGTTTCCGCCGGCCGGCCGTGGCATGTGCGCGTGGTGGCCCATCCGCGCCCCTTCCTGGCCGACCACCTGGGTTCCCTGTTCACGCTGATCATGGGTCTGCTGTTCAGCATGCTGACGGCCGCCTTCGTGCAGTCGCTGACGCAGCGCTCGCGCCGCGTGCAGCTGCTGGTGGAGCAGCGCACGGCCGACCTCAAGCGCAGCAACGAGCTGCTCAGCGCCGACGTGCGCGCGCGCCAGCGCACCGAGCGCGCCCTGCAGGAAAGCGAAAAGCGCTTCCGCCGCCTGCTGGCCCTGTCCTCGGACTGGTACTGGGAACAGGACGCCAACTTCTGCTTCACCCACATCACCAGCGGTTTCACGGACAAGTCGAACATGCCGCTGGAACGCTTCATCGGCATGACGCGCTGGGACAACAACCCGGAAATGCGCAATTCGCGCTGGGGCAAGCAGCATATCGCCAAGCTGGAAGCGCACCTGCCCTTTTCCAACCTCGAATATGCGATGCAGGACCGCGACGGCCAGCTGCGCTGGTTCAGCATCAATGGCGAACCGCTGTTCAACGAGCTGGGTGAATTTCGCGGCTACCGGGGCACGGGTTCCGAAATCACGGAGCGCAAGCTGGCCGAGCAGCAAATCCAGCATATCGCCCACCACGACGTGCTGACGGGCTTGCCCAACCGCGCCCTGCTGCGCGACCGCCTGGCGCAAGCGATGGCCCTGTCGCGCCGCAAGAACCGCGCCCTATGGGTGCTGTTGATCGACCTCGACCGTTTCAAGTTCGTGAACGACAGCCTGGGTCACAAGGCCGGCGACCTGCTGCTGAAAACCATCGCCACGCGCCTGCAGGCCAGCCTGCGCGAGACCGATACGGTGGCGCGCCTGTCGGGCGACGAATTCGTCGCCATCCTGTGCGAACAGGCCGACGAGGTGCTCAGCGCC
The DNA here is from genome assembly GCF_056174685.1 of Janthinobacterium sp. BHSEK. Classification (NCBI taxonomy): domain Bacteria; kingdom Pseudomonadati; phylum Pseudomonadota; class Betaproteobacteria; order Burkholderiales; family Oxalobacteraceae; genus Janthinobacterium; species Janthinobacterium sp. BHSEK. Next base: position 71,210 of record NZ_JBWBYV010000001.1, on the reverse strand, counting down.
GCCATCGTGCAGCGCGTGATGGATGCCGTGGCCCAGCCGGTACTGTTGGATGGCAAGGAATTCTTCGTCACCTGCAGCATCGGCGTGGCCGTCTACGACATGTCGCGCTACGACGCCCCCGGCGACGTGACCCTGAATGGCGAGACGCAGAACCTGATCGAGCAGGCCGACATCGCCATGTACTGCGCCAAGAAACAGGGGCGCAACAACATCAAGTTCTATACGACGGCCATGAACCAGGCCACCCTGGAGCGCCTGCGCATCGAGACGGCGCTGCGCAACGCGCTCGAACGCGAGCAGTTCGTGCTGCATTACCAGCCGCAGGTGGACCTGGCCAGCGGGCGCATCGTCGGCGTGGAAGCGCTGCTGCGCTGGCAGCACCCGGACCTGGGCATGGTGGCGCCGCAGCGCTTCATCGCGCTGGCGGAAGATACGGGCCTGATCGTGCCGATCGGCGCCTGGGTCATGCGCGAGGCGTGCGCGCAGGTGAAACGCTGGCATGCGGCGGGACTGGACACGCTGCGCCTGGCCGTGAACCTGTCGGCGCGCCAGTTCAACGAGCCGAACCTGGTCGCCTCGATCGCCGACGTGCTGCTGGAAACGGGCCTGCCGCCCGCCTGCCTGGAACTGGAACTGACGGAAAGCCTGTTCATGCACGACGTGGCGCTGGCCGTCAGCCAGCTGCACGACATGAAGGCGCTGGGGGTGCAGCTGTCGATCGACGACTTCGGAACCGGCTATTCCAGCTTCGCCTACCTGCGCACCTTCCCCATCGACGTGCTGAAGATCGACCGCAGTTTCGTCGGCGACGTGGCGCGCGACGCGGACGACGCGGCCATCGTCGTCTCCATCATCGCCCTGGCGCACAACTTAAAACTGCGCGTGGTGGCCGAAGGCGTGGAAACGGCCGAGCAGCTGGACTACCTGCGCCAGCACGGCTGCGACGAGGCGCAAGGCTATTACTTCAGTCACCCGCTGCCCGCGCACGAGGTGGAACTGCTGCTGCGGGCCGAAACGAAGGAAGTGAACGCCGCGGCCTGACGCGCGTGCGCGCAGGCTAGCCCGCCGACAGCCTGGCGAGCAGCGCCAGTTCCTTCCAGTCGTCAGCGAGGCCGGCTGCCGCCAGAAACTCCGCCACGCCCTCGCCGGCGTCGATGTCGGGCGCGCTGCCCGGCTCGGCCCACAGATTGTCGCATTCGGTGCAAACGACCACCTCCTGCCCCGTCTTTCTGACTTTCGCAAGAATCAGGTCGCCGTATTCGCCGCAGGTAGGACACTCCATTTCCGTCTCCTTCATGCCCGGCCTACAGCTTGTGCTGCAGGAATTCGAGGAAACAGCTGATGCGCTGCGCCAGCTGCGTGTTGCGGTAGTAGACGGCGTGGATCTGCTGGCGGTAGCCCGTGTAGAACGGCTGCAGCACTTTCACCAGGCGGCCGGCGGCGATATCATCCTTCGTCATGAAGTCGGACAGGCAGACGATGCCCTGGTCGTGCAGGGCCAGCTGGCGCAGGGTTTCGCCGCTGGAGGCGGCCAGCGCGGGCACGATCTGCAGGCTGTTGCCCGCTTCGTGGCGCAGCGGCCAGTTGTTGCCCAGGTCGTACTGGGCAAAGCCCAGCAGCGCATGGCCGGACAGCGCTTCCGGGGTAGCCGGTTCGCCGTGGCGCGCCAGGTAGGCGGGCGTGGCCAGCACGTGCAGCGGACTGGCAGTCAGGGCACGCGCATGCAGGGTCGAGTCGACCAGGGCGCCGATGCGGATGGCGATATCGGTGCGGTGCTCGAGCAGGTCGGCGATCTGGTCGTTGCTGGTCAGTTCCAGGCGGATGTCCGGGTACATGGCGCGAAATTCGGCCACGTGGGGCACCACGCAATGGAGCATGAAGGGCGAGGCGGCATCGACGGACAGGCGCCCGGCCGGTTTCTGGCGGCGGATGCGGATCGACTCTTCCACGTCCTCCATCGAGGCGAGGATGGCGCGCGCCTTGTCCAGGAACAGCTGCCCCTCTTCCGTCAGCTCCATGCGCCGCGTGGTGCGCGTCAGCAGCGACGTGGCCAGCTTGTCTTCCAGGCGCGACAGGGCGCGGCTGACGCCCGACGTGGTTTGCCCCAGGTGCCCGGCGGCCGCGCTCAGGGTGCCGCTGTCGATGACGGTGACGAAAATTTTCAGGTCGTCCGAATTGATATCCATTGCTGCCTTATTGTTGCCTGCATTTCACATATCCCGCCATTATAATGGAATCATGGCAACAGTGAGAGCAAGCAGGCAACGTCAGGCAACGTAGAACAAAATGGCGATAAAATGGCAGCTGCTGCCGGCCAGCACGAACAGGTGCCAGATGCCGTGGCCATGGCGCAGCTTGTGGTCGGTGGCATAGAAAGCGATGCCGCCCGTGTAGCACAGCCCGCCCGCCACCAGCCACAGGAAACCGTTCCACTCGAGCGCCGCCAGCAGCGGCTTGATGCCGATGACGATCAGCCAGCCCATGGCCACGTAAATCACCAGCGACAGGATGCGCGCGCCTTTCGCATACACATATTCCTGCACGATGCCAAACAGCGCAAGGCCCCAGACGACGCCAAACAGCGACCAGCCCCACGGCCCGCGCAGGGTCACCAGCATGAAGGGCGTGTAGGTGCCCGCGATGAGCAGGTAGATGGCGCAATGGTCGAGCCGCTGCAGCACGGCCTTGGCCTTGCCGCGCACGCTGTGGTACAGGGTGGAAGTCAGGTACAGGGTCAGCAGCATGGCCGCATACACGCTGCAGCTGACGATTTTCCAGGGATCGCCCGTGCGGGCCGCCGCGACGATCAGGATGACGCCGCCGACGGCCGCCAGCGCGGCGCCCACCGTATGGGAAATACTGTTGAACCGTTCACCGTGGTACATGCTTGACCGCCCGCTGCGTTAAAAACAGGCTCATCCTACACGCTTGGGGAGATCGGGGTGCGCGGTTTGCGCAAGGCAGGCACAGGAAAAGCCGGGGCGCATGCGATTGCCGCCCCGCTTGTTCCTGCTCAAACTATCAAGCCGCTTCCGCCTTCTTGCGCGCGGGACGGCGTGCCGGGGTCTTGCGCGGCGCCTTGGCCGGCTTGTCTTCCGCCACGACGGCCACTTCCACCGGCGCCGCCTCAATCACGGGCGCCGCTTCCGCCACGGCGTCGGCCGCCTTCCTGGCCGGCTTTTTCGCCGCTGCCGTCTTGCGCGCCGGCGTGCGCGGCTTGGCCTTCGGCTTCGCTTCGGCGGCCGCTTCCACGATCACTTCGGCGACTGGCTCGGGCACCGGTTCAGGCGTTGGCGCCACTTCGACCACCTCGGCGCGCGCTTCGCGGGCGCCATCGCCATTCTTGCGGCCGCCACGGCCATTGCGGCGCGAACCGCGCTTGGCGTTGCCCTCTTCCGCTACGACCTCGACTGCGGCTTCGGCCACTTCATGCACCACCTCCGGCTGCGGCGCCGGCGCATATTGATCGACGACGGTTGTTTCGGCGTCGGCCACCGGCACGAAAGCCTGTGGCGCGGACTCGCCGCGGCGCTGCTCGTTCTGCTTGCGGCCGCCACGGCCATTGCGGCGTGAATCGCGGCGGCTGCCGCTTTCGCGGTGATTGCCCTCTTCCGCCGTCGCGCCGGCTTCGCCGCTGGCGATGACGTCACTGGCGATTTCCCCGTTCACGGGCGCAGCGACAGGCACCAGGCCGCTGCTGCGGTAGACATAGGCGCCCGATTTCTCGTCGCGGCCAAATTCCAGCAAGCCGCGCGCTTGCGCTTCTTCCAGCAGGTTGCCGAAGGTGCGGAAACCGTAGTAGGACTCGCTGAAGTCCGGCTTGCGGCGCTTGATCGCTTCCTTCAGCATCGAGGCCCAGATCTTGCCGCTGTCGCCCCGCTCGGACACCAGCGCGTCGAAGGTGGCGACGGCCATTTCGATCGCTTCCGTCTTGCGCGACTCGTATTTTTCCTTGCGGCGCACTTCTTCGTCGGGCGAACGCTTGGCCGCCGGGGTTTCGCGCGCGTCGCGCTTGGCGGCCGTGCGGCGGCTCTCGCGCACCAGGTCATCGTAGAAAATGAATTCGTCGCAGTTGGCCACCAGCAGGTCGGAGGTCGACTGCTTGACGCCCACGCCGATCACCTGCTTGGCGTTTTCGCGCAGTTTCGACACGAGCGGCGAAAAATCGGAGTCGCCGCTGATGATGACGAAGGTGTTGACGTGGGCCTTGGTGTAGCACAGGTCCAGCGCATCGACCACCAGGCGGATGTCGGCCGAATTCTTGCCGGACTGGCGCACATGGGGAATTTCGATCAGTTCGAAGTTCGCCTCATGCATGGTGCCCTTGAAACTTTTATAACGGTCCCAGTCGCAATATGCCTTCTTGACAACGATGCTGCCCTTGAGCAGCAAGCGTTCAAGGATGGGCTTGATATCGAATTTTTCGTAATTTGCATCTCGCACGCCAAGCGCGACGTTTTCAAAGTCGCAAAACACGGCCATGCTGAGGTTTTCTGGGGATGACGCCATAAGGGTGAATTCTCGCTGATGATAAGGGCGGACGGGAAGCGCAACGCCTCCCTTTTCGCCTAGTATATTCGCCCATCCCCCGTTTCGGCGACAACTATCGTGCGCAGCCCGCCTATTGCGCGCCGCCGGCGGCGCTCGCGCTGGCGCCGGCGACCGGCCAAACGACGCTTTCATCGACGGAATACAGCTGGCACGGCAGGCTGCTCCGGCGCTGGCACGAGGCCAGCGCGCGCACATCGGGGCTTTCGCCCTCCTCGGCCCAGCCCCAGGCGCCGCTGGCCGACAGGGCAAAGGCGCGCGGCGCGGTTTTCTCCAGGAAGACGCGGTAGGCGGCGCGCCCCTGCTCTTCCAGGTAGGGCACGGCGGCGATATCGTCCTGCGGCGCGAAATGCGTAGCGGGCGGCGACGGCGCCTCGGCCACGCGGTAGACCTGGCGCACCGGCATGCCGATCTTCCGCAGGAAGCGCTCGGTGGCGGGCAACCACACGGCCACGCCGTCGCGGCTGCCCAGGGTCAGGTGCGCGTCGCGCTTGAACGGACCATAGGCGAGCAATTGCGCCCGGCCGCCCGATCCGGTAAAGGAATTGAACAACCGCCGCGCCAGGGCCGGCGAAAAATACGAGTCATTCGCGCCATACAGCCACAGGCTGGGAATGTGGTTGTAGGCGCCCATGGTGGCGAAGGACTTGGCCAGCGCCCCTTGCCAGTCGCAGCCGGGCATGTCGACGCGCAAGCCGCCGGAAAAATTGAGCACACCGCGCACGCCGGGCAGCACCCGGGTGGCCAGCGCCAGTGCCGCCATGCCGCCATACGACTGCCCCGCGACGACGATGCGTTCCGGGTCGACCCAGCTCTGGCGGCGCGCATACGCGAGCGCGGCCAGCATGTCGCGCGCCTGGCCCTGGGCATTGCCCAGCATGTCGCAGCCGAAATCGCGGTAGGCGCCCGTGGAACGGGCAAAGCCGGCGCGCATGGGCAGCATCACCGCATAGCCGCGGCGCACGAATTCGGTCGCCATATAGATGAAGCGCTCGCGCGCCTGCAGCCGGGCCGGGCCGGCCTGCTTGCCATGATTCATCAGCAGCAGGGGAAACGGGCCGGGGCCGGCTGGACGGAACACCGTCGTTTCCAGCATCTCGCGCAAGCCATCGCCGGCCGGCACCATGATGACCTGCTCGTTCAGACGCACGTCGAGCGGCAACTGGGAGAGAGCAAGCTGGGCTTTCAAGGGCAGGCAAGGCAGGCTGAGCAGAAAACCCAGGAAAATAGGACGAAACAGGTGAAAAATGGCGGACTCCGTGGATGACTTCCCTGCCAGTCTAGGCAGCGAAATGCCACAGAACAATATAAAAAAATTACGTGATGCACCTATTTTTTGCGGCAGGCACCCGCGTGAAAAAATGTTGCCTTGCACCAACCACTTTTCCCGCTGGCGGGAGTAAACTGGGCGCATTCTGAAGGAGTTGCCATGTCCATATCCGCCCTCACCACCGGTACCTCGGGGCTGACCGCCAACCAGCGCGCGCTGGATGTGGCCGCCAACAATATCGCCAATGCGAATACGCCGGGCTTCCAGCCGCAACAAGCCGAGTTCCAGGAAGCCAGCCCGGCCGGCACGGGCGTTACCCTGTCTGTCGAAGGACGCAAGCTGGCCGCCAGCGAAAGCGTCAGCGGCGCCAATGCGAATGCGGCCAAGGCGGCGGAAAGCCGGCCGAACGGCGTGGGCCTCGCGTCCGAGCTGACGGATAACCTCGTCTACAAGGCCGGCTTTAATTTATCGGCGAATGTCGTCAAGGCGGCCGACCAGGCCTTGGGCAGCCTGATCGACGTCAAGACTTAAGTACGGCGACTATCGACACGCTAGTCCGGTTTTTGCATTGCCAGCACCAAAGGCGCCATCGCCGGTTGAATCAGCGCCAGCAGCCGTTCGGCCGGAATGCCGTCGCGCGCCTGCACCGACAGGCCATGCAGCAAGGCCGCATAGTAGTCGCCCAAGGCCTGCACGTCCGCCTCCCCTTTTAATTCTCCCGCCTGCTGCGCCGCGCGCAGGCGTTCGATGACAGCTTGCGTGCGTGCACGGCGGTGCTGCGCCAGCCAGTCGGCGATGCCCGCGTTTTCCGCGCTCGTGTTCGTCGCGGCCGTGACCACCATGCAGCCTTGCGGCTGGCCGCTGCGCGTGTACAGCAGCACCGCTTCTTCCAGCATGCGCGCCACGGCGTCGCGCACATTCAGGCTGGCCGCCAGCGCATGCACGGCAAAGGCGCCCTCGCCCGTTTCATACAATTCCACGGCTTCGCGGAACAACTGCTCCTTCGAGCCGAACGCCGCATAGATGCGCGCCGAGGCGATGCCCAGCGCCGCCACCAAGTCGGCCATCGATACACCCTCGTAGCCGCGCGTCCAGAACGCGTCGCGCGCTTTTGCCAGCGCCAGCGCGCGGTCAAATTCCCTCGGTCTTCCTGCCATCTTGATCCTCTGCTTGCGAAGTGGCGGCCAGTATAACGCCTGGCGCCCACGGCGCGTTCCCGATTTATTTTGCATCACGGGCTTGACAGAAGGGAAAATTTCGCCTATTCTTTGTCGATCGACAAACAATAGGAGCCGATATGAAAACCATCCAAGGACCAAGCCTGCACCTGGCACAATTCGCCGCCGACACGGCGCCCTTCAACACCCTGCCCGCCATCGCCGAGTGGGCGGCCGGCATGGGCTTCAAGGCCCTGCAGATCCCCGCCTGGGATGCGCGCCTGTTCGACGTGGCGCAAGCGGCGCACAGCCAGCAATACTGCGACGACCTCGTTGCCATGCTGGCCAGCCATGGCCTCGTCATCAGCGAACTGACGACGCATATCCTCGGCCAGCTGGTGGCCGTGCACCCGGCCTACGACGCGCTGTGCGACAGCTTTGCGCCGGCACACCTGCACGGCCAGCCGGCGGCGCGCACCGAGTGGGCCATCGAGCAAGTGAAACTGGCGGCCATGGCATCGAAGCGCCTGGGCCTGACCGACATGGGCACGTTCTCCGGCTCGTTCGCCTGGCCATATTTATTCCCGTTCCCGCAGCGCCCACCCGGCCTGATCGAGGCGGCCTTCGACGAACTGGCGCGCCGCTGGCTGCCCATCCTCGACGTGTGCGAAGAACAGGGCGTCAACCTGTGCTACGAAATCCACCCGAGCGAAGACCTGCATGACGGCATCAGCTTCGAAATGTTCTACGAGCGCGTGGGCCGCCACCCGCGCTGCAAGATGCTGTTCGATCCGAGCCACTTCGTGCTGCAGCAGCTGAACTACCTGGAATTCATCGACATTTATAAAGACCACATCCGCATGTTCCATGTGAAGGATGCGGAATTCAATCCGACAGGACGGCAAGGCATCTACGGCGGCTACCAGTCGTGGGAAAACCGCGCCGGACGCTTCCGCTCGCTGGGCGATGGCCAGGTCGACTTCAAGGCGATTTTCTCGAAGATGGCGCAAAACGATTACGCGGGCTGGGCCACGCTGGAATGGGAATGCTGCCTGAAGGACCAGGAAGTGGGTGCGCGTGAAGGCGTGGCCTTCATCAATGCCCACATCATTCCCGTGACCGACAAGATCTTCGACGACTTCGCCGGCGCCCCCGTCAGCGCGCAGCAGATCAATACCCTGCTCGGCATCGCGCACAACTAATCAACCAATTAACTGAATCAATACAAGGACTTGCCATGCATCAGAATGAAGACAGCTACACCCACGACTACGTGCGCATCGACGGCCAGCGCCTGCATTGCGTCATCGCCGGTCCCGGCACCGGCAAACCCGTGCTGCTGATCCCCGGCTGGCCGCAAACCTGGTATGCGTGGCGCCACGTGATGGCGGCGCTGGCCGCCAGCGGCTACCAGGCCATCGCCATCGATCCGCCGGGCAGCGGCCATTCGAGCCGCCCGGCCGATGGCTACGATACGGGCACCATTGCCGCCACCCTGCACCGCGCCATGCTGGCCCTGGGCCACACGCAGTACGACGTGGTTGGCCACGACATCGGCATGTGGGTCGGCTATGCGCTGGCCAGCGATTTCCCGCAGGCCGTGACGAAACTGGCGCTGACGGAAGCCGTGATTCCCGGTCTGGCGCCCGCGCCGCCGATTTTCGTCGCGCCGTCGGATAACATCTTCCTGTGGCACTTCATGTTCAACCAGGTGCTCGATTTGCCGGAAATGCTCACGGCGGGCAAGGAACGCGAATACATCCGCTTCATCCTTGACCGCTGGTCCTACCGCCGCGACAAGGTGGCCGTCGACGTGTATGCGGACGCGTATGCCACGCCGGGCGCGCTGCGCGCCGGCTTCGCCTACTACCGGGCGATTCCGGAAACCATCCGGCAAAACCTCGAACGGGCGAAGACGCGCCTGGCCATGCCGGTGCTGGCCATCGGCGCCGACCACGCCACCAACGACGCGCCGCTGCTGACCATGCAGGGCAAGGCGGACATCCTGCAAGGCGCCATCGTTGCCGAATGCGGCCACTTCATCATGGAAGAACAGCCGGAAGCGTTCATCGCCCACCTGCTGCCGTTCCTGGCCGGAGAGCCCGCATGAGCCTCGATCCGCTGATCGCCGCCTGGCTGGAACAGACCAGGGATGCGCCGCCGCCCGCCTCGCTGGCGGACCTGCGCGCGGCCACGGAAACGGGACTGCGCCAGCTGCACGGGCCATTGGAAGACGTCGCGTCCGTCACGGATTACGTGCTGCCGGGCGAGCATGCGCTCACCGTGCGCGCCTACGTGCCCGCCGGCGCGGACACGGGCCAGCCCTTGCCGGCCATCGTCTTCGCGCATGGCGGAGGATGGTGTCTGTGCTCGCTGGATCTGTACGACAATCCCTGCCGCGCGCTGGCCAACGCCACCGGTTGCGTGATCTTTTCCGTCGACTACCGGCTGGCGCCCGAGCACAAGTTTCCCGTGCCGCTGAACGACTTTTACCGGGCCCTGTGCTGGATCGCCGAGCAGGCGGAGATGCTGGGCATCGATGCGAAACGGCTGGCCGTGGGCGGCGACAGCGCAGGCGGCAACCTGGCGGCGGCCGCCGCCCTGATGGCGCGCGACCAGGCGGGACCCGCGCTGGCGCACCAGTTGCTGCTGTACCCGGCGCTCGATTTTTCCTTCGACACGCCGTCCTACCAGCGCTATGCGGAAGGCCATTCGCTGACGCGGGAAGCCATGCGCTTTTGCTGGTCGGCCTACCTGAACGAGCCGGCTGACGGCGCGCAGCCCTACGCGGCGCCCCTGCAGGCCGCGTCGCTCAAGGACCTGCCGCCGGCGACCGTGCTGGTATGCGAATACGACCCGCTGCACGACGAAGGCGAAGCCTATGCGCGGTATTTGCGCGACGACGGCGTGGCGGCGCAATGCGTGCAGCTCGACGGCATGATCCATGCATCGATACACATGCTGGGCCTGACGCCAGCGGCGCGCGGCTTGTTCGACGTGGCGGGCAAGGCCATGCGGCAAGCGCTGGCGGCATAGAAAAAACGCGCCGGGGATGGCTCCACGGCGCGTTTTTTTAGTATCAGCTGCGCATCACTCCACCAGCTTGCGCACCTCGATGGCGTTCAGCCACTTCACATGGCGCGGACCCGTGCGGATATCCTTGGCCGAGATGAGGGCGATTTCGCCATCGCTGTCGTCGAGGGCCTTGCCGTTTTTTTCATAATAGACGATCACGCCCTCGCCGGCCGGCGCGTTATACAGCTCGCCCCAGGAAAACACCACCGCATAGCCATCAGTGGCCGTGGCGATGATGGCGAGCTTCTTGACGTCGTTGTGGCCGGGCGCGTCCAGCGCCGCCTTGTCGAGGATGTCGCGCAGGCGCACGCCACGATAACTGGTGATGGTTTCGGCCTTGTCGCCATTGTGGCGCGTGACGGCAATCTCTCCGCCATTGGCCGGCGGCAGCTGGCGCAGGCCGGCCACCGTCAGGGTCAACGGCGCTGCCACCTTGCCCGTCACGGTGAGCGCGTGGCTCATGTTCTCGCGCGCCGGCGCCGGGCCGGCCCATGCGGGGGCCGCCGCCAGCAGCGCCGCCGAAACGAGGTTCGTCAGTATGGTCTTCAACATGCTGTGTCCTTTCATGGAACAATCAAAAAATCAGAACTGGTATTGCGCATTGGCCAGCCAGGTGCGGCCCGCGCCGGGAAAACCGTCGGCCAGCGCGTAGTTGCGGTCAGCCAGGTTCGCCACGCCCGCTTCCAAGGTCAAGGCAGGCAGGGGACGGTACACAGCCTTCAGGTTCACTGCCGCAAAGCCGCCCAGCTCCAGCGTGTTCGAGACCCAGCGCCCGCTGTTCGCTTCCGCGATGGCCACCACGTCGACCTGGCGCGCCGCGTGCAGCACGGCGTGCGCCGTCAGCTTGTGGCGCGGCACGTCCGTCAGGCGGATGGCGCGGTCGCTGACGTTCTTCATCTCCGTGTACGTGTAATTGCCGCCGAAATCGAGCCAGGCGCCGGCGCGGCCGCGCACGCCCAGTTCCACGCCGCTGATGTGCGCCCTGCCCGCGTTGCGCATCTGCGAACGCACGCCCGCCACGTTCGCCACGCTCTGGATCTTGTCCTTCACGTCGCTGTAGAACAGCGCCGCTTCCAGGCTGGCACCCTGCATGCTTCCTTGATACCCCAGCTCGTAATTCATCGCCTGCTCGGCGCGCAAGGCCGGGTTTTCGATATACGTGCCCAGGCGCTGCGAGTAGCGGTCCTTCAGGGTCGGCAGGCGCGACTTGCGCGCCACGGTGGCATACACGCGCGAGTCAAGACCGGTCTTGTGGAACAATCCCGCCTGCAGGTCGGTGGCCGATTGATTATCGGGCAAGGTGTAGGCATTGCCGGCGCTGTAGACCGTGTCCGGACGCAGTGCGTTGCGCGAGGCGCCCAGCGACAGTTCCGTCGCCGCATTGAGGGCGATGCTGTCTTCCGCGCCCAGGGTCCACAGCGCGTCCTTGTACCAGGTGGTGCGCACGCCCTTGCCATCGCGTTCCTGGTGCTCGTCGGCCTTGTAGCTGGCCACAAGGCGCAGGCTGTGCGCGGCCAGGCGGAACGATTCGAGCTCCACCGCGCCGCCGTTCGTGCAGTCGTTATAGATGCTGCTCCCGCCGCTGACGCTGCCCTGGCCGCTGGTCTTGATGGTGCTGTAGCTGCCATTGGTGAACGAGGTGATTTCATTGTCATAGCTGTCGTGGTACAAGCGCAGTTTCAGGCGTTCCTGCCGGCCCAGGCGCGTCTGCGAGACGAGATACACGCTTTCCTTGTTCCAGTATGGCCATTGCCAGTAGCGCGCGCCAACGGGATTCGTCGATGGCGGCTGGCCCTTTTCGCCATGCTGCTTGTAGTAACTGAGCGCATACTCGTCGCCCGCCTGCGCACCATCGGGCGTGTAGCCCACCTTGAACGACAGCTTGTGGTCCTTGCGATAGGCGTTATTGCGCATGCCGCCGCCTTCCGTGGCCGTGGGGCGGAAATCGGACGACAGAGGAAAGCCGTCGCTGTCGATATACGACACGCCCGCCTGCAGATACCACAGGCCCTGGTTCGTGCCCGCGTTGGCCGACACCTGGCGCTCGCTGCCCGAACCGAATCCCACTGACGCATCGCCTTCCATCAAAGCCGTCGGTTTGCGCGACACCAGGTTGATGGCGCCGCCCAGGGTATTGGCGCCGTAGGCCACGGAACTGAAGCCCTTGGCCACCTGGATGGCGGCCAGGTCGGACGTCGTGAAGCGATTGAAATCGACGTAGCCGTCATACGGTACGTAGACGGGAATGCCGTCGATGTACAGCGGCACCTGGCGCGCATCGAAGCCGCGGATGGCCACGGTTTTCTCGTTGCGCGCATTGGTCGACAGCGACACGCCGGACAGCAAATTCAATGCGTCGCCCACGTTGTCGCGGTTAAAGCGGCGCATCTCGGCGCGGCTCACTTGCGCGCCCACCTGCTGTTCCATCTGGCCTGCCTGTTCACGCTGGCCTACCACCGTCACCGTGCCCAGCACGAACGCCGCCGCCTCATCCTTGCCGCTTGTCTGCTGCGCCTGCGCCATCTGCGCCAGCGCCAGCATCACGGCGCCTGCCAATACCTGTTTCACCATCGTCATCTTGCTCTCTTCCGTTATATATCGTCTTATATAGCGATATGCAAAAAAAGCGGCCACGCATGCGGCGGCCGTCATCCAACGGCGCAATATACAGATGTATATAGCGATACTCAAGCGGCAAGGGCAAAAGCCCTCGCGCAAGTCAATTCCTCACGTTTTTTTCATGCACTGCAGCATTTCGCTGTGCGAACGAATGTTTCACAAAACGATTGACATGCAGGATGCGGCTAGGCAAACTGATTTCCAGGGAGTTCGAAAATGAATGCAAATATGACAAATATTCAGGCCGCAACGGATCCGGAAATCATCGTCTTCAGCGATGACGAGGAAGGCAAGGACCGCCAGTTCGTCAACGCGCTGGCGCGCGGCCTCGAAGTGCTGAGGTGCTTTCGTCCCGGCGAAATCTATCTGTCGAACGCGGACATGGCCAAGCGCACGGGCATCCCCAAGCCCACCATTTCGCGCCTCACCTACACCCTCACCAAACTGGGCTACCTCAATTATTCGGACAACCTGGGCAAGTACCAGCTGGGCGCCGGCGTGCTGGCCCTCGGCTACCGCATGCTGTCGAACCTCGACGTGCGCAAGATGGCGCGTCCGCTGATGGAGGAACTGGCCGAACATGCGCAGGCGTCCGTGTCGCTGGGTACGCGCGACCGCCTCAGCATGGTCTACGTGGAAACGTGCCGCAGCAGCGCCAACGTCACCCTGCGCCTCGACGTCGGCTCGCGCATTCCCCTGATGACGACGGCCATGGGCAAGGCCCTGCTGTGCATCCTGCCGCAGGCCGAGCGCGACTACCTGATGGACCATGCGCGCGTGCACGAGACGGAGCGCTGGCCGCGCATCAAGGCCGGCATCGAACAAGGCTTCAAGGATTACCAGGACCGGGGCTTTTGCATCTCGGCCGGCGAATGGCAGAACGACGTGCATGCCGTGGGCGTGCCCATGCTGGGTGCCGACGGCGAACAGGTGATGGCCTTCAATTGCGGCGGCCCCGCCTTTTTGCTGTCGCGCGAAAAACTCGAATCCGACCTGGGACCGCGTCTGGTGGCCCTGGTCAAGACAGTGGAAAAAAACCTGGGCCGCGGTTAGACTGCGCGCCCCCTCTCAACGATAGATCAACTCAAAGCGCCGAGGAAACCGATGATACGCGACGAAGAAACCCTGAACATCCTGCTCGACAGCATCGCCCGTTTCGTGCGCGAAGTGCTGGTACCGAACGAGGCGCAGGTGGCCGAAACGGACACGATCCCGCCCGCCATCGTGGCGCAGATGCGCGAACTGGGCCTGTTCGGCCTGTCCATCCCGGAAGCCTACGGCGGCCTGGAACTAAGCATGGAAGAGGAAGTGCGCGTGGCCTTTGAAATCGCCCGCACCTCGCCCGCCTTCCGCTCGCTGATCGGCACGAACAACGGCATCGGTTCGCAAGGCATCGTCATCGACGGCACGGAAGCGCAAAAACAATACTATCTGCCCAAGCTGGCGGCCGGCGAGATCATCGGCTCGTTCGCCCTGACGGAAGCGGGATCGGGGTCGGATGCCGCCTCGCTGCGCACGACGGCCGTGCGCGACGGCGACTTCTATATCCTCAACGGCAGCAAGCGCTACATCACCAATGCGCCCGAGGCCAGCATCTTTACCGTCATGGCCCGCACGGACCCCGTCAAGCGCGGCGCCTCGGCCATCTCCGCCTTCATCGTGGAAAAGGATACGCCGGGCCTTTCCCTGGGCAAAATAGATAAGAAAATGGGCCAGCAAGGCGCGCATACCTGCGACGTCATCTTCGAAAATTGCCGCGTTCCCGCCGCGAACATCATCGGCGGCAAGGAAGGCGTGGGTTTCAAGACAGCCATGAAGGTGCTCGACAAGGGCCGGCTGCACATCGCCGCCGTCTGCGTGGGCGCGGCCGAACGCATGCTGGCCGACGCCCTCGCCTACGCGATGGAGCGCCAGCAGTTCGGCCAGCCCATCGCGGAATTCCAGCTGATCCAGGCCATGCTGGCCGACAGCAAGGCGGAAATCTATGCGGCGCGCAGCATGGTGCTCGACGCGGCGCGCCGGCGCGACAACAAGGAAGACATCTCGACGGAAGCGTCGTGCTGCAAGCTGTTCGCTTCCGAAATGTGCGGCAGAGTCGCCGACCGCTCCGTGCAGATCCACGGCGGCGCCGGCTACATCAGCGAATACGCGGCCGAACGCTTCTACCGCGACGTGCGCCTGTTCCGCATCTACGAAGGCACGACGCAGATCCAGCAGATCGTCATCGCCCGCAACATGATCAAGGCAGCGCAAAAGTGAAGGAGGCCGCGATGGACATTCCCGCCCTGCTGGCCCACTTGCCGGCGCGCCTGTCGGCCATCCCCATCTATTGGGCGGCGCGCGCGCCGGACGCGCCCGCGCTGCATGAAGGGGGCCGCAGCTGGACCTACGCCCAGCTGCGGCACAGTGTGGACAGCGCCGCGCAGCTGCTGCGCCGACTGGAGGTGCGCGCCGGCGACCGCCTGATGGTGGTGGGCGAGAACTGTGCGCTGCAGGTGGCGCTGATCTTTGCCGCCGCCAGCATCGACGCCTGGATCGTCAACGTCAATGCACGGCTGTCGGCGCGCGAGATCGACACCATCGCCGCGCACAGTTCCGCGCGGCGCGTGCTGTTCCTGGCCAGCGCTTCGCCGGAAGCGGCCACGCATGCGGCGCGTCTGGGCGCGGCCAGCGCCACGGTCGACGGCATGGGCGAGCTGCTGGCGGGCGACTTGAACGAGGCGGCCATCGCGGAAGACACGGTGCCCGGCAACGAACAGGTGGCCGCGCTGATCTACACGACGGGCACGACGGGGCAATCAAAAGGCGTGATGCTCACGCACCGCAACCTGCTGTTCATCGCCGCCGTCTCCAGCACCCTGCGCGGCTTGAGCAGCACCGACCGCGCCTACGGCGTGCTGCCGATTTCCCACGTGTACGGCCTGGCATCGGTGGCCCTGGGCACCCTGTATGCGGGCGCCGCGCTGTACCTGGTGCCGCGCTTTTCCGTCGACGGCCTGCTCTCGGCCCTGAAGGACGACGGCTTGACCATCGTGCAGGGCGTGCCCGCCATGTACGCCAAGCTGCTGCAAACCCTGGGCGGCGCCGACACGCCGCTGCCGACCCGGCTGCGCTTTGCGTACGCGGGCGGCTCGCCGCTGGCGCCGTCGCTCAAGCGCGAGGTGGAGAAACTGCTGGGCATCGCGCTGCACAATGGCTACGGCATGACGGAAAGCGCCCCCACCATCAGCCAGACGCGCCTGGAAACGCCGCGCCGCGACGACTCCGTGGGCATGCCGATCCCCGGCGTGGAAGTACGCGTGGTGGACGTGGCCGGCAAGGATGTGGCGCCGGGCGAGCCGGGGGAACTGTGGATACGCGGGCCGAACATCATGGCCGGCTATTACCGCGAGCCGGCCATGACGGCGGCCACCATGCGCGACGGCGGCTGGCTCAACACGGGCGACATGGCGCGCCAGGGCCCGGACGGCGCGCTGTTCATCGTGGGACGCACCAAGGAACTGATTATCCGCTCCGGCTTCAATGTGTATCCGCTGGAAGTGG
The DNA here is from genome assembly GCF_056174685.1 of Janthinobacterium sp. BHSEK. Lineage (NCBI taxonomy): Bacteria > Pseudomonadati > Pseudomonadota > Betaproteobacteria > Burkholderiales > Oxalobacteraceae > Janthinobacterium > Janthinobacterium sp. BHSEK. The sequence continues at coordinate 54,998 of NZ_JBWBYV010000001.1, read as the reverse complement.
AAACGGCGCTCAACGCCCACGCTTCCGTGGTGCAGTCGGCCGTGGTGGGACGCACCCTGGCCGATGGCAACGAGGACGTCATCGCCTACGTGGAGCTGGACCCGCGCCAGCCTGCCAGCGTGGCAGAATTACAGGCCTGGCTGGCGCAGACCCTGTCGCCGTACAAGTGCCCGTCCGCCATCATCGTCATGGAAGCGCTGCCGGCGGCCGCCACGGGCAAGATTTTAAAGGGGCAGCTGCGGCAAATGGCGCAGAATGCACGATAAGTTGACCATGCAGTACCAGACCCGACAATAAAACCAAGCCACATCACCGGAGGAGACACGATGAAACGCACCTACACACGCATCGCCATGGCAGCGCTGGTCGCCAGCGCCTGGATGGCACACGCCAGCGCCGACGAATTCCTGGTCGGCGCGGAAATTCCGCTGACGGGCAACCTGGCGCGGGTCGGCGCCGGCATGCAGGAAGGGATCATGGTCGCGGCCGAGGTATTCAACAAGACCAACGGCAAGCACACCATCAAGATCATCACCGTCGACGACGAATCGGCGCCCGCCAAAGCCATCGCCGCCGTGGAAAAGCTGGCCAGCCAGGGCGTGGTGGCCATCACGGGCGGCTACGGCTCGAACAATATCTCGCCCGCCTCGGACACGGCGAATAAACTGGGCCTCGTCTACATCACCTCGGGCGGCGTGGACGACAGCCTGGTGACCAGCGGGCGCAAGAATTTTTTCCGCATCAATAACACGGCCGGCTACGAAAAAGCCATGCTGGGACTGCTGCAGGACGTGGGCGCAAAATCCGTTTCCATCGTGTATTCGACCAAGGACGCCACCACGGGCCTGGCGAAAGACGTGGAAAAGGCCCTGGCCGCCAAGGGCGTGAAGGTGACGACGCACTCGTTCGACCCGGCGATCACGGACTTCAAGCCCATCATCAACAAGATCAAGCTGCAGGATAAATCCGAAGTGGTGGCCATGGTCGGCTACGAAAACGATTACGTGGGCATCATCCGCGCCGCCCGCGTGCTGAAACCGAAGATCAAGGCCATGGTGGGCGTGTGGTCGCTGGCCACGCCGAAGATGGCGTCCGACTTCCCCGACCTGATGCCGAACGTCTTCGGCACGGCCCTGCTGCCCTTCCCGACCGAATTCAAGACGGCCGACGGCAAGGCCTTCAGCGACGCCTACAAGCAGCTGTACAAGAAGGAGCCGGACTACCTGGGCCAGTTCGGCTACGTGCAGTCGATGCTGCTGTTCGAGGCGATCGCGCGCGCGGCCGACAAGGGCACGCTGAAGAAAGGCGGCGTGGCCGACGAGATGCGCAAGACGGACCGCGAAACCCTGATCGGCCGCGTGCAGTTCGCCGCCAACGGCGACAACCAGAACTTCGTGCACCGCATGGCGCAGCACCAGGACAAGAAGGTGGTGATCGTCTGGCCGAAGGAGCACGCGACGGGCAAACTGGCCTACCCTGCCCTGCCCTGGTAGGCAGCCTCCCGCTGCACACGCGCGCGCCCGCAGGACGCGCACCGATGAACGGCGGTCCTGGTGCCTCTTCGCGACGCACCAGGGCTGTCTGACGGGATGACGACATGACAGAATTAATCTTGCAAGCCCTGTATTCGGGCTTGCTGCAGGGCGGCTCCTACGCCCTGATCGCACTGGGACTGGCGCTGGTCTTCGGCACCATGAAAGTGATCAACCTGGCGCACGGCGAACTGGTGCTGCTGGCCGCCTACATCGCCTACAGCGTGGAATCGGGCCTGGGCCTGGGCCCCATGTTCGCCATTCCCATCGCGCTGGTGATCGTCAGCCTGACATCGGTCGGCGTCTACCTGATCGTCAGCCGCATCAAGAAGGACCGCGAAATCAATTCGCTGATCCTCACCTACGGCATCGGCGTCATCCTCACCAATTTCATTTTGCTGGTCTGGAAGGCCGACATCCGCTCGACCTCGTCGAGCTGGCTGCAGGAAGGCTTCGAGATCGGCCCGTTTTTCAGCATGCGCAGCGAAGTGATCTTCTTTGGCGTCAGCCTGGTGCTGATGGCGGCCCTGTGGCGCTGGCTGTCGACCAGCTGGTATGGCCGCGCCGTGCGCGCCGTGTCCAGCAACCGCGACGCGGCCAAGCTGATGGGCATCGATCCGGGCCGCACGGAACTGGTCTCGTTCCTGGTCGCCGGCATCCTGGCCGCCTTCGCCGGCGTGGCCCTGTTCAGCTATGGCGTGATCCAGCCGGCCTACGGCGGCGCGCTGACGGTGAAAGCCTTCATCATCACGGTGCTGGCCGGCATCGGCTCGATACCGGGCGTGCTGATCGCCGCCGTGCTGCTGGGCGTGGCCGAAGCGCTGACCGTCACCCTGGCCAGCTCCGCGCTGCAGGAATTGTCCGGCATGGTGCTGTTCCTGCTGGTGTTGTTCATCATGCCAAACGGCTTGTTCGGCGCACAACGGAGGCGCGGATGAAGCGCTCGACACTGATTTCAACGGCCGGCCTGCTGCTGGCCGCGTATGTCGCCGTGCCGCTGGCCTTGGGCGCAAACCAGTATGTGATGAGCATGGTGGTGGCGGCGCTGATCATCGGCGGCGTAGCCATGTCCTGGGCCCTGCTCGGTAATTTGGGCGGCATGGTCAGCTTCGGCCATGCCGCGTTCTTCGGCGTGGGCGCGTATGTCTCCGCGCTGGCCACCGTGAAACTGGGCTTGCCCGTGTTTGCCGCCATGCTGCTGGGCGGCGCGGGCGCGGCCATCGCCGCCGTCATCATGCTGCCCGTGCTGCGGCTGCGCGGGCCGTATTTTGCGCTGGCCATCCTCGCCTACGCCCACATCTTCCGCATCCTGGCCACGGAATGGAGTGCCGTGACGGGCGGCGCCGGCGGCATCAACAATATCCCGGCTTTACCCACCGTCTTCGGCTTCGACCTGGCCAGCAAGACGGGCGCCTACCTGGTGGTGCTGACCCTGGTGGTGGCGTGCGCCTTTGCCTACGGCCGCATCCGCGCCAGCCATTACGGCATCGCCCTGCGCGCCATGCACGACAGCGAAGACGCCACGCGCGTCGTCGGCGTCAACAGCACCTTGCTGAAAGGCGCGATGCTGCTCGTGTCGGCCTTCATGGCGGGCCTGTTCGGCGCCTTCAACGCCCACTACATCAACTTCCTCGAGCCCGACTACGCCTTCAACAGCCTGTGGGTGACTTTGCCGATCGTGGCGGCCATCTTCGGCGGCTACCGCACCATACTCGGCCCCGTGCTGGGCGCCGTCGTGGTCTACCTGGTCGACCAGCTGATCTTCAAGTCGCTGATCCCCACCGGGCACCAGCTGGTGCTGGGCGTGCTGCTGGTGGCGATGATCGTCTTCAGTCCGAACGGCTTGCTGCCGCTGCTGAAAAAAGCGCTGGGTAAGGAGAAAGCACATGCTTGAACTCGATAATGTGTCCGTGCGCTTCGGCGGCCTGACGGCCGTCGACAGCGTCACCCTGAACGTGGGCAGCCACGACGTGATCGGCCTGGTGGGCGCGAACGGCGCCGGCAAGACCACCCTGTTCAATGCCATTTCCGGCCTGGTGCGTCCCACCAGCGGCGGCATCCGCTTCGAGGGACGCGACATCATGGCCACGCCCATGTACCAGCGCGCGCGCCTGGGGCTGGGCCGCACCTTCCAGATTCCGCAGCCGATGCATGAATTGACGGTGCGCGAAAACCTCGTCGTGGCGCAGCGCTTCGGCACCGGCAAGGTGGACATGCGCAAGATCGATGAAATCCTCGATTTTACGAGCCTGGCGGACAAGGCCGGGCGCGACGCGGCCAGCGAACTGGCGCTGACGGAACTCAAAGCGCTGGAAGTGGCCAAGGCGCTGGCCACCAATCCGAAACTGCTGCTGTTAGATGAAGTGCTGGCCGGCCTGGAAACGAACGGCAAGCGCCGCTTCATGGGCATGCTCAAGGATTTGCATGCCGCCTTTGGCGTGGGCATCGTCATGATCGAGCACGATATCGAGACCATCAGCAATCTGTGCCAGCGCGTGGCCGTGCTCAATTTTGGCCAGCTGATCGCCGACGGCACGCCGGATGCCGTCTTCCGCGATCCGGCCGTCATCGAAAGCTATACGGGAGCAGCGCATGCTTAACATAGAAAATCTGCGCGCCGGCTATGGCGCCATCAACGTGCTGTGGGACGTGTCGCTGTCGATCCGGAAGGGCAAGCTGACCACCATCATCGGACCGAACGGGGCCGGCAAGACGACCCTGCTGCGCGCCATCATGGGTTTGCTGCCCGTGGGCGCGGGCAGCATCGCGCTCGACGGCATGGCCATCAACGGCACGCCCACGTGGAAGATGAGCGACGCGAGGGTCACCATGATCCCGGAAGGCCGCATGACGTTCCGCGACATGAGCGTGGAAGAAAACCTGATCATGGGTGCGTTTCCGAAGGAGCACCGCAGCCGCATGCCGGCGCGCCTGGCCGAAGCCTACGCCATGTTCCCGCGCCTGCACGAGAGGCGCCGCCAGCTGGCCGGCTCGCTCTCCGGCGGCGAGGCGCAGATGCTGGCGATGGCGCGGGGCTTGATGTCGGACCCGTCATTATTGATCATCGACGAACCGTCGCTGGGCCTGGCGCCGCTGGTGGTCAACGAGCTGTTCGAGATCCTCGCGCGCCTGAACGATGGCAAGCGCACCATCATTTTAGTGGAGCAGAACACGGCGCGCGCCGTCGGCGTGGCCGACCACGTCTACCTGATGCAAAGCGGTAAGGTGGCGCTGTCGCAGGCGGCGGTTGATGTCGACCTCGAACATCTGCATGCACTGTATTTCGCGCACTGAGCGGCCTGCGGCCATCACTCCTCCTCGTCGTCGTCCTCGTCGTCGGCCAGCTTGTCAAACACCTGCAGCTCGGCCTTGCTCAGTCCCGTCATCACGAAGGGATCATCGGCGGGAAAGCGGCCCGTATCGACCAGCATGCGCAGCTTGCTCAAGCGCTCGCCCAGCGCCAGCGCCTGCGCCTGGGGATCGGCGTCGGCCTGCCCGATCGCGCGCGTCACGGACTCGGGAAACTCCCATAGTTCGGCGATCCGTACCGACAGGATGCGCGCTTGCGCAAATACCTGGGCAATGAAGGCGTCCGATTGCGGAAAGGCATCCGGCGCATGCATCTGGTCGATCAGCCGGAAGGCCACCACCAGGCCGACATTGGCCATCAATCCCGCCAGATAGGCGTCGAAGGCGTTGGCCTGCATGGCCGGCGCGACCAGGTTGGCCGCCAGCGCGCATTTCTCGGACTGGCGCCAGATCAGCGGCGCCGTGCGTATGGTCAGGCCGCCGCTTTGCATGCTGACGATGGGACGGAAGGCGACGCGGGCAAGCAGCATGCGCATGCCGTTTTGCCCCAGCAGCATGATGGCGCCTTCCATGTTGTTGATCGACGGGCTGGCGTTGTAGCGCGAATGGTAGCAGGGCCGGTTCGCTTCGCGGTAGACCTCGGCGACCAGCAGCACGTCCTGGGCCAGCTGGGCCGACAGCTTGGCCGCGCTCATGTTTTCATCTTGCAAGGTCCGCATCAACTGGGGAATGATGGCCGGAATGCGCGGTATCAGCGCGGCGCCGGCGACCGGTTCACGGACCAGGCGCGCCAATTCGTCCAGAATCTGCCGTTCCGCCTCCGCCGGCGCCTGCGCCGAACCGGCGGCCGCCAGCCAGCGGTAGTAGACGGCATCGATTTCGGCGATGGTCGCCGGCTGCCGCGCCATCTCGGGCGCCGCCGCTGCCGTGAGGGGCGCCGCCTTGTTTTTGTCGTCGCCGCCGTTCAGTAATTTTCCTATCCAACCCATGTTATTCTTCCAGCCCTATGTGCATCACTATCGCGAAATCCGCTGCGCGATTTTACTTGATGACGGCAGCGCCGGTGCGGCGGGCGTGGCCGGCCTTGTCCATCTGCCGCAACATGCTAAAGTGGCACGACATGAACCCTGCCCTGCCCAACCAGCGATCCAGCATGAACAATCCATTTGCGCACTACCTCACCAGCCAGGCGTACAACAACGCCTGGGCCAACCACCGCCTGCTGAAAGCGTGCGGGCAGCTGACCCTGGCCGAGTTCCAGGCCACGCGCGTCAGTTTTTTTCCCACCATCCAGTTCACGCTGAACCACATCCTCACATGCGACTGGTTTTATCTCGACGCGCTCGAGCGCGAGCTGCGCGGCGAAGCGCCCCATGCCGACTGCTATGTCTTCTTTGCACAGGACGAGCCGTACACGGATTGCGCGGCCCTGCACGCGGCGCAGCGGGCCTCGGACCTGCGCCTGATCGCCCATTGCCGCAGTCTGTGCGACGCGGACCTGGCGCGGCACGTGACGATCCTGCGCGACACGCCGCAAGTGGACACGCGCCTGCGCCTGCTGGCGCATGTGTTCCAGCACCAGATCCACCACCGGGGGCAGGTGCACGCCATGCTGGCCGGCACGCGCGTCGCGCCGCCCCAGCTCGACGAGTTCTATTGCGCCGGCGAAGCGCACGAGCGGGCGCAGGATTTTGCGGAACTGGGCTGGACGGAAGACGAGGTGTGGGGCCCGCGCTGAGTCACTCCTCGGCGTGGCAGCAGACGCACAGCTTGTTGCCGTCGAGGTCGCGGAAGTAGGCGCCATAGTAATGGGCGTGATAATGGGGCCGCAATCCGGGCGGCCCCTCGCACACGGCACCCAGCGCCAGCACGGCCTGGTAGCAGCGGTCCACCTGCGCGCGGCTGGCGGCCAGCAAGGCCGTCATCTGGCCATTGCCGGACGTAGCCGGCAAGCCGTCGTGCGGCGCCGTCAGCACGAACAGGGGACGCGGCGCCTGCCGCGCCATCCAGCCCGCCCAGGGCTTGGCCGGATCATGAAATTTTTCGATCAGATCGAGTTCTCCCAGCAAGGCCGTATAGAAGGCGTAGGCGCGGGGAAAGTCGTTGGTGCCAAGGCAGAGATGGGATAGCATGCTGCTCCTTCATGAATGCAAGCGGGTGTGCGGCGGAATGCGCCAGCTGATTATAATGGCGCATCTCTTTCGGACCAGATCCCATGCCAGACCTCGACCGCCTCCAACTGCTTCCCCCTACCAGCGCCGACCTCCCCGGCTTGCTCGCCTTCGAACTGGACAACCGCGCCTATTTTGAATCCTGGGTCACGGCCCGCGCGCCGTCCTACTACCACGAGGAAGCCATCGCCGCCGCCATTGAACAGGCGCAGCGCGAGCGCGAGCAAGACCGCGCCTACCAGTACCTGGCCAAGCTGGACGGGCAGATCATCGGCAGGGTCAACCTGACGGCCGTCACGCGTCCCTATTTCAACAAGGCGGCGCTCGGTTACCGCATCGGCGAACGGTTCGGCGGACGCGGCTACGCCACGCGCGTCGTGGCCCTGCTGCTGGAAGAAGCGTTCGGCCCACTGGAACTGTGGCGCCTGGAAGCGACGGCGCGGCCGCAAAACCTGGGCTCGGTCGCCGTCATGCAGCGCAACGGCTTTCACCAGTACGGGCGCTCGGAAAAAGCCATGCTTTTCCAGGGCGACTGGTCGGACTTGCTGTATTTTGAACGGCGCAACGACAACGCCAAGGGCTGACACGCGGCATTTTCCTGCGTCAACGCGACTTTCCCCCTATTGGGCGCGACTTTGTCACAGCGCAAAGCAGGACGATATTGGACTGATAACGTCAAGGTTCGGGAATTTTTAATATCTTGCCAAGTCCAACATGAAACTGCATCGACACCTGTTCGCACATGTGCTGCTGATACTGGCATTGGCCATCGCCATCTTCTTCGCCGCCATCGTGCTGGCACGCATCACACTGTGGGCGGAAACGCAGGAACTGCCGGCCTATCTCGTGCAGGGCATGCATCTGGTTGGCAAAGTGCTGTTTTTTCTGGACGGCTGCATCGTCGTTGCCGTCAGCACCATTCTGGCCGTCAGGCTGTTCCACTTGCTCACCAAGGAGGATTTATGAACAACTTTCAGTACCTGCTGACCCTGCAGCACCCGCACCGCTTCTGGTACAGCGCCATCGTCATCGCCGTGGCCTCGGCCATCCTGCTGGGCCCCTGGCTCGACAGCATGCCATGGCTGGTGGCAATCCCCTTCGTGGCCGGCGGCTTGCTGGTGGCGCTGGGCGAACTGTGGGATGAAATGCACGGCAAGCGCCTGCACAACGGCAGCGACGACACGCATGCGCCATGCCGGCACCCATGAGACTGACGGGGTGACGCCTGCACGCAACATCGGCCAGCGCATGCGGCGCATTTAAGACTGGCTTCAGTCTCGCCGTGCATCGTGATATGGCGCCAGCGGCAAGGGCGCCTTCCTTCCCCATCACGGGCACAGCCCAGCGAAAGAGCCGACATGAGCACATGGATGCGCGCCAACAAAGGTTTTTTGATGTTTCTCCTGCTGTTCGGCGTGTTCCGCACGGCCGTGGCGGACTGGAATCCCATCCCGTCGGCATCCATGCGTCCCAACCTGCTCGAGGGCGACGTGGTCTTCGTCAACCGCCTCGCCTTCAACCTGAAAGTGCCGCTTACCGATATCGTGCTGCAGCGCCTGGGCGAACCGCAGCGCGGCGATATCGTCACCTTTTCCTCGCCGAAAGACGGCACGCGCTTGATCAAGCGCATCATCGCCCTGCCCGGCGACACGGTGGAAATGCGCAATGAACAGCTGGTCATCAATGGCCAGCCCGCCCAGTACACGGCGCTCGACACGGCGCCCGAAACCATCGCCCACCTGGGCCAGCTGACGGCGCAGCGCATCAGCGAGCGCAACGCAACCGAGCAGCACCGCATCCAGGTCTTGCCGCAAATCACAGGCGCCGCCCGCAGCTTCGCCCCCGTGACGGTGCCAGCCGACCATTTCCTCATGCTGGGCGATAACCGCGATAACAGCGCCGACTCGCGCTACTTCGGCTTCGTGCCCCGTGCATTGCTGATCGGCAAGGCCGAGCGCATCCTCGTCTCGGCCGATATCCAGGAGCATTGGCAGCCGCGGCTGCAGCGTTTCGGCATGAAGCTGGAGTAAATGTTGCCCATGCAACGGCGCCGCGCTTTTCGGTTAGCATGGCGCATCATGCACAACTTTCCTTCATCCAGCCAGCAGCCCGCCAGCGACGATGCCGCCCTCGAGCAGCTGGCGCAGTTCCTGCGGCGCCATCCCGACGTGCTGCTGCTGACGGGCGCCGGCATCAGCACGGCGTCCGGCATACCCGATTACCGCGACGCGGACGGCGTGCGGCGCGGCAATGCCCCCGTGCAAGGCCCCGATTTTCGCCGCCAGGAAGCCGTGCGCCGCCGCTACTGGGCACGCAGCATGGTGGGCTGGCCCACCCTGGCGCGCGCCACGCCGAATCCCGGCCACCTGGCCATCGCGCAACTGGCGCAGCGCCAGTGCATCGGCGGCCTGGTCACGCAAAACGTGGATGGCCTGCATCAGCAGGCAGGCAGCGCCGCCGTCACGGAGTTGCATGGCAGCATACATGGTGTGATCTGTCTCGATTGCCGGGCCCGCCACACGCGCCGTCTGATCCAGGATCAGCTCGAACGCGACAATCCCCAGATGCTGGGCGCCACGGCCACGCCGGCGCCCGACGGCGACGCCTTGCTGGAGCCATCGCAGCTGGCCACCTTCCACGTGCCTGCGTGTCCCCGCTGCGGCGGCACCCTGCAGCCCGACGTGGTGTTTTTCGGCGATGGCGTACCCGCCGCCTGCGCGGCCGAGGCCGAAAGCAAGATGCATGCGGCCAGCGCCCTGCTGGTGGTGGGTTCGTCCGTCATGGTGTATTCGAGCTTTCGCCTGTGCCGCATGGCGGCCGAAACGGGCAAGCCCGTGGCCGCCATCAACATGGGCAAGACGCGCGCCGACCATTTGCTGGCATTCAAGACCGATGCCCCGGCACAGGACATCCTGCCTGCATTAGCGGCCATGCTGGGCTGAGTGCGTGCCGGCCGCGCGCCGCTCTGGCTATACTGTGCAATTAACGAGGAGAATTCATGCTGGAACTGTTGAGTGAACACGCCTGTTTTGGCGGCGTACAACGCTTTTATCGCCACGACGCGCAAGCCATCGGCTTGCCCATGCGTTTCTCGGCCTTCATTCCCGACACGGCGCCGGGCAGCGCCGTCACCGCCAAACGCCCCGCCCTGTTTTACCTGGCGGGCCTGACCTGCACGGAAGAAACGTTCATGATCAAGGGCGGCGCGCAGCGCGTGGCGGCCGAAGAAGGCTTGATCCTGATCGCCCCCGACACCAGCCCCCGTGGCGCGAATATCGCGGGCGAGACGGATGCCTGGGATTTCGGCGCGGGCGCCGGCTTTTACGTGGACGCCACCGAGGCGCCCTGGAGCAGCCACTACCGCATGTACAGCTATATCCTGGAATTGCGCGCCTTGCTGGAGCAGGAACTGGCGATCGATGCGCAACGCACGGGCATTTTCGGCCACTCGATGGGCGGCCATGGCGCGCTGGTGCTGGCCTTGCGCAATCCTGCGCTGTTCCGCTCCGTCTCCGCCTTCGCCCCCATCGCCGCGCCGAGCCAATGTCCGTGGGGCAAGAAAGCGTTTACGGGCTACCTGGGCAGCGACGCGGCCAGCTGGCAGCAGTACGACGCGAGCGCGCTGATGCGCGGCCTGCGGGGCCGGCCGCCACTATTCCCCGAAGGCATCTTGATCGACCAGGGCCTGGCCGACAAATTCCTGCCCGAGCAACTGTACCCCGAGGTATTCGAAGCGGCGTGCCGCGACGCCGGCCAGCCCTTGCGGCTGCGCCGCCATGCCGGCTACGACCATGGCTATTACTTCATCGCCAGCTTCATGGACGAGCACGTGCGCTTCCATGCGCGGAATCTGCGCGCCCTTGCCTGACGCACTTGCCTGACGCACCTGCCTGATTGAACTACTGCGCCGTGCTGGTATGCCCGTTGAAATGGCGCATGTACCAGTCCGTGGCCAGCAGGGCCGCCTGGTGGCGCGTGTCGGGGCCGCCAGGGGCGGCAATTTGTTCCAGTTGTTTGTCGCAGCGCAAGGTGGCAAACGCCATGCGGTTCAGGCCCGCCACGTCGGGATCGCGCCCGCCCACGATCAGCAGCGATGGCACGCGCACGTTTTCCAGCGCCGCCTTGCCCGCCATCTCCACCTGGCCATCGCAGACGGCCAGCGCGGCGATCTCCGCGCTGCGCCAGGCCGCCAGCTGCATCACGACGGCCGCGCTGGTGCCATAGCCATACAGGCCGCAGGGCAAGCGCCGCGTGGACGGGTCGACTTGCAGCCAGCCCAGGGCTTTTTCCAGCTGGCGCGCCAGCAGCACGATATCGCTGCGCACGAAATAGGCATGGCCATTGCTGCCGCCGCCAGGCCCGACACCGCCCTGGTCGAAGCGCAAGGTGGCGATGCCCGCCCGCAGAAAATCCTGGGAAGTGGCATGGCTGGAGGCGCCCAGGTAGTCGCTGTCGGCGCCCGCGCCGTGGGCGAACAGGACGATGCCCACGGGCCGCTCGGGCATTTCAAGCACGCCGTCCATTTGAAGTTCATCGGCCGTGATGCTGACAAATTGTTCTTGCATGGCTGCCTCCGCTATCGAGCTGAAATCGGACTGACATCAAGCTGCTGTTGCGTTGATCTTGCCGGAACGGGCACCGCCTGCGCGCCCTGAGCGGCAGACCTCAGTGTACCAGCCTGCGTCCGTTCATGCGCGGCGCACGTCAAATTCGCCACACACCCGCATCAGACGGCGCCGTGCCGGTCCAGCCCCTTCAGCACCGCTTCCGGGCGGATCGGCAAATGCCGCACGCGCGAGGCCACGGCGGCGAAGATGGCGTTGCCGATGGCCGGCGCCACGGCTGTCGTGGGCGGCTCGCCCATGCCCGTCGAAGTTGCCGTGCTGGCCACGAATTCGATGTCGAGCTCGGGCACGTCGGCCATGCGCAACGGCGTGTAAGTGTTCAGGTTGGTATCCTTCACTTCGCCATTCAGGAAGGCAGTGCCTTCATGCAAGGCCATGCTCACGCCCCACAGGGCGCCCCCTTCGGCCTGCGCCAGCGCGCCATCGGGGTCGACGATGCTGCCCGCATCGATCACCATGAACAGTTTTTCGACTTTCACCATGCAAGTGCTGCGGTCCACTTTCACCCGCGCCACGCACGCCGTCCAGGTGGGCATGTCGCGTTCCTGGCCGAACGTGGCGGCGATGCCCAGCCCCGTGTCGGGCGGCATGGCCGTGCCCCAGCCCGCCTTGTCCGCCGCCCGCCGCAGCACGTGGGCCAGGCGCGCAGCGCCGCCGACGGCGTTCGGCGCGCTGCCCGCATTGCGGCCCGTCGCCTGCAGCAAGGACAAACGAAACGCCAGCGGGTCGACCTTGGCCGCCTGCGCCGCCTCGTCCATGAAACTTTCCACAGCCCAATTCGTCCAGCCCGGCCCCACGGAGCGCAGCCAACCGGGGCGGAAACTGCTGTTGGCCAGGTCGTTCGACACGGCCCGCACGCGCTGCGCGCCCACCGCATACCAGTGGTCGGCGCCGGCGATGGCGAACGGGTCGTATGGATGGCCTTGCCTATCCTTGGCCAGCAAGGCGGGGATCAGCGCTTGCGTGGGCCAGCCCGCGCTGGCCTCGTGCACCATCGCCGACACCTTGCCGGCCTCGTCGAACGCCATGCGCACATGCTGCACGGACGGCGAACGGGGCGAATCGAAACGGGCATCGTCGGCCCGCGTGCAGATCATCTTGACGGGGCGCCCCACGGCTTGCGCCGCCAACGCGGCCGGCACGCAATAATCGCCGTTCAGGCGCCGCCCGAAGCCGCCGCCAAGCAGATAGGTATGCAGCATGACCTTGCTCTCCGGCACCTTCAACGCCTGCGCCAGCACGGGCAGGATCAGCGATTGCCATTGATTGCCCGCATGGATATGCCAGACGCCGTCGATCTCCTGCGCCAGCGCATTCACGGGTTCCAGCTGGAAATGCAGCACGGTGCTGGTCGTGTAATGGCGTTCCAATTGCAGGCTGGCATCCTTGAACGCTTGCTCCACGCCATCATCGTCGACCACGCGGGCGCCCAGGCTGGCGTCGGCCAGCTGCTTGCCCGCATAGCTGACGATATCCTGCTCCGACACGTGGGCCGCCGCGCCGGCCCGCCATTTCACCTGCACCAGGTCGGCCGCGCGCATGGCGGCCGCATAGGTGTCGGCCACCACCATGACCCAGCCGGGCACCGTGCCGCTGGGGTCCTGCAAGGCGAACGAGCGCAAATAGCCCTTCACCTTTTTTGCCGCCGAGTCGTCGATGGAGAGCACCCTGGCGCCGTAGCGCGTGGGCGGGATCTTCGGGCGCGCAAACAGCATGCCCTCCACCTGCGCATCGATGCCGTACACGGCGGTGCCATTGATTTTCGCGGGGATGTCGAGCGCCGGCACCTGCTGGCCGATCAGGCTGCGCTGCTGCGGCGTTTTCAGCACGATGGCGTTCAGTTGCCCGGGCGTGTACTGGCGCGCCAGCTTGCCACGGCGCACGATGTCGCCATAGCCGATCGAGCGCCCCCTGCCATGCACGACGCCCAGCCGGGCGTGGCAGGCGGACACGGGCACGCGCAGCAGGCGCGCGCCCTCCTCGACCAGCGCGAGGCGGCCGGCCGCGCCGGCTCGGCTGAGCGGATCGAAATTCTGCCAGACGGACCAGCTGCCGCCCGTCACCATCAAGCCCCATTTCGGATCCGTGTCCACGTAATGCAGGCGCACCTTGCTCCAGTCCGCTTCCAGCTCCTCGGCGACGATGCGCGCCAGGGCCGTGCCGATGTGCTGGCCCATTTCCGCCTTGGCGATATTGACGGTGATCATGCCGTCGCGGTCGATCTCGAACCAGATGGTCGGATCGAACACGGGCGCGGCAGATTTGGCGGGCGGCGCAGGCGGCGCCTTGCCGGCGGCCAAGGTACTGTCGGCGCGCAGGAAAGCCAGCGTAAACCCCGTGCCGGCGGCGGCGATCAGGAAACCGCGCCGGCCCGGCGACGGGGGACGAGCGGAAGAATTTTCTTTAGGCAACTTAAACACCGGGCGTCTCCCCCATGCCGGCCGCCAGCTTGATGGCCTTGCGGATGCGCACATACGCCATGCAGCGGCACAGGTTGCCGCTCATGACGGCATCGATATTCGCGTCGGTCGGCTGCGGATAGTCGCGCAGCAAGGTGGCCGCCTGCATGATCTGGCCCGACTGGCAATAGCCGCACTGGGGCGCCTGCGTGGCAAGCCACGCCCGCTGCAGCGGATGCGTGCCGTCCGGCGAAAGGCCTTCGATGGTGGTGATGGCACAACCGGCCACGGCGGCAATCGGCGTGATGCACGAGCGCATGGCGCGGCCATCCACGTGCACGGTGCAGGCGCCGCACATGCCGATGCCGCAGCCAAACTTCGTGCCTTTCAAGTTGACTTCGTCGCGCAACACCCACAGCAGGGGCGTCCCGGCATCGGCCTCGGTGCCGAAGGGCTGGCCATTCACGGTGATGTTATACATAAATGTTATAGATAAGTATCATACATAAGAAACTTTCATGCTTACTTGCCGGCGCGCGTACGCGCCACGGCCGCTTCCAGGTTCGTCCAGGCCGGCTGGTGGCTACGGCTGCGGCGCAGATAGGCGGCCAGGTTGGCCACGTCGTTGTCCGTCAGCGAAGCGGCAAAACCCGGCATCAGCACGCCGGGCATGGCGGCGTCCTTGCCGATGCCGTGCAATATCACCTGGATCAGGTTGGCGGGGTCGGGCGCGCTGACGGCACTGTTCAGGCTCAGTTCCGGGCGCAGGGCCACAGGCCGGCCATCGCTGTTCGAATGGCACGCCGCGCAGGCGGCCACGTACAGGCTGGCGCCACGGTCGTTGTCGACCAGGCTGACGCGCTGCGAGCGTTCGATGCCTGCCTTGATCACGGCATCCGCATCCACCTTGCGCTGCTCGGCCCCGGCCACGCCGGCAAAATACACGGACAGCGCGCGGATATCGCTATCGGGCGCAGCGCCCATGCCTTCGTGCACGACGGCCGACATGGGCCCGGCCGCCACGCCGTGCAGGGCCGTCGCCCCCGTGCGCAAAAAGGCGTACAGCTCGTCCTGCGTCCACGGCAGGGGCGCCGTATTGGCGCTGGTCAAGGCCGGCGCATACCAGTGGTCGATGGACGCGCCCAGATAGGCCGAGCCGGCAAGCTCGGCACCCAGCGCATTGCGCGGCGTGTGGCAGGCGGCGCAATGGGCCAGGCCTTCGGCCAGGTAGCGGCCCCGGTTCCAGTCCAGCCCTTGAGCGGGATCAAGCTGATAGCTGGCCGGCTTGAAAAACAGCAGCTTCCAGCCCGCCTGCAAGGGACGCAGGCTCAAAGGGAAAGGCACGCTGTTGGCGGGCGCGGCCGCGTACACGGGCGGGCGCGTCATGAAATACGCGTACAGGGCCGTGAGGTCGGCGTCCGAGACCAGGTTGAAATGGGTGTACGGAAAGACGGGATACAAATGCGCGCCATCGCGGCCCACGCCTTCGCGCATGGCCCGCTGGAAGGCGGCCGGCGACCAGCGGCCGATGCCCGTTTGCCGGTCGGGCGTGATGTTCGTCGCATAGATCGTGCCGAACGGCGTGGCCAGGCCGTGGCCGCCCGCGTACTCGGCGCCGCCCTTGGCCGTGTGGCAGGCGGCGCAATTGCCCATGCCGGCCAGGATGCGGCCCCGCTCCACCGCTTGCGGGGAAAAGGCCGTGGCGGCGGGCGGATCGATGGGCGCCAGCGCGGGGCGCCAGTAATACAGGTAGGCGGCCAGCGCCGCCACGACGAGCAATGCCAGCGACAGCAGCAGGCCGGTGAAGATTTTCTTGAGCAAAACAGGAGTCCGGTAAAAGGCTGGGTACGCACCTGCCGCGCACGGACGGCGGCGGCAGGCGATTGCGACAATCTTACCGCGATTGTGACTTGTTGTATGTACGCAATGACACGCAGGTCGTGCCGCAGGCGGGCTGCGCCTTATAATCAGCGTTTCAGCACGCCGCCGCTTCTTCATGCATACCGTTACCATCATCCTCATCCTCGTGTTGACCGTCGTCCTGTGCGGCTTTCTCGCCCGCTCGCGCTGGGTCAAGCTGCCGCTGCCGCTGATCCAGATCGCCGGCGGCACGGGATTGGCCGTGTTTGGCGTGCAAGTGCCGCTCGATCCCGACATTTTCTTCCTGCTCTTCATTCCGCCGCTGCTGTTTCTCGATGGCTGGCGCATTCCCAAGGGCGCCTTCTTTTCCGACGCGCGCTCGATCCTGATGCTGGCCATCGGCCTGGTGCTGTTTACCGTGCTGGGCATGGGTTTCTTCATCGACTGGCTGATCCCCAGCGTGCCGCTGGCCGTCGCCTTCGCGCTCGGTGCCATCCTGTCGCCGACGGACCCCGTGGCCGTCTCCGCGATCGCGGCCGGCAACCCGATCCCGCCGCGCCTGATGCATATCCTCGAAGGCGAGTCCTTGCTGAACGACGCCTCGGGCCTGGTCTGCTTCACGTTTGCCGTGGGCGCCATGATGACGGGCGGCTTTTCCATCGGCGCCGCCTCGCTGAGTTTCCTGCAGGAAGCAGGCGGCGGCATCGTCATCGGCCTGGCCATCTCGTGGGGCGTGGGCCTGGCGAATAAATGGCTGGTGAGCAAGGTCGGCGAAGAGCCGGGCCTGCAAATCCTGATCAGCATCCTGATCCCGTTCGCCGCCTACCTGGGCGCCGAGCAAATCCACGGCTCGGGCATCCTGGCCGCCGCCACGGCGGGCGTGTCCATGCATTACGCCGACCTGATCGGCCGCCCGCTGGCCGCCACGCGCACCCAGCGCAAGGCCGTGTGGGATACCGTGCAACTGGTCCTGAACGGCGTGATCTTCGTCATGCTGGGCGCGCAGCTGCCCGCCACCGTGGCCGGCTTGCCCGCCGCCTCCATGGAAGTGGGCGCCGGCAGCGCCTGGAAGCTGCCCCTGTTCGTCATCGCCATCACGGTGGGGCTGACCTTCATGCGCTTCCTCTGGGTCTTCATCTCGATGAAGCTGACCCTGTTCAAGCACCACAAGAAGGTGGCGGGCGAAGCGAAGGATGCGGCGCTGCTGGCGCGCCCCAGCCTGCGATTGCTGCTGGTGGCCTCGTTCGCGGGCGTGCGCGGCGCGCTGACCCTGGCCGGCATCCTGACCCTGCCGCTGTTCCTGCCCGACGGCACGCGCTTTCCGGCGCGCGACCTCGTCATCTTCCTGGCCATGGGCGTGATTCTGCTGTCGCTGCTGCTGGCCAGCGTCACCTTGCCCCTGCTGACCAAGGGCCTGGTGTTCGCGCCGCCCGCGCGCCGTTCGACGGAAGAGCGCAATGCCCGCGCCGCCGCCGCCGAAGCGGCCATCGCGCGGCTGGAAAAAGTGTGCGAAGGCATCGACAAGAATGACAAGCAGCAAGTCGTCACGGAAGCGGCCAACCGCCTGATCGAAGCCTACCGGCGCCGCCTGGCGTATGGCGAAAGCAGCAACGACGAGGCGATGCGGCTGCAGGAACTGGCCAAGGCCGAGCGGGCGCTGCGCCTGGAAGCGCTCAATGCGGAGCGCGATGAGCTGTTCCGCCGCCGCATTTCGGGCGAACTGGACGACACCATCCATTTGCGCCTGCTGCGCGAAATCGACTTGCTGGAGGCGACACTGGAAGAATAGCAACACATTGGCGCGCCACCGCAGTGTTGGTAAGTAATTCTCATGGCAAAGAATGCAAGTTTTCACATTCGTGTTTATAATGCAAGGTTGATGGCGTCATGCCGTGATTTACTTTCAACATGGACTTCCGTACAGTCTGTGTTGTTGAGTAACTATTTGAATAGCCACCCCACCTGCATAAAGACACCGACGCCGTGCCTTCCTTCCCCCGCCACCGGCAGCGCTCCGCGCCGCCCGTCCTGCTTGCCGTTGTGCTGCTGGCCTCGCTGCTCGCCTGCAGTGCGCTGGCGCCGTGCGCGGCGTGGGCGCAAACGGGCGCGGCGGCCGACGCCAGGCGTCCCGCCGAAGTGGCCCAGGTCCTGTTTGGCATCATCAGTTATGTACGCTGGCCCGTGGCGCGCCAGGAAGTGCGCATCTGCATGCTCGGTACGCCACGCTACGGGGCGGCCATCGTCGACACGCCCGCTTCCAGCCTGGGACCGCGCATCCGCGTGAAAATCCCGGCGCCGGCAAGCGCGGCCAGCGAATGCGACGTCGCCTACCTGGGCAGCCTGCCCGAGGGCGAACGCGAGCATCTGCTGGCGCAGATCATCGGCAAACCCATCCTCTCGGTCGCCGAGCCCGGCACGTCGTGCGCCGTGGGCACCATGTTTTGCCTGCGCCTGAACGAGGCGCAGATCGGCTTTGACGTCAACCTCGACGCCATTGCCCGCAGCGGCCTGCGCGTGCATCCGAACGCCTTGCAAATTGCACGTCGCAAGGGACCGCCGCCATGAACGCCCGCATGAGCAACAAGCCTGCCCGCCTGCCCCGGCGCACGCTCGACAGCGTGCTGCGGCGCGCCCACCTGAGCGTGTCGCTGATCGCCGTGCTGGCGGCCGGCCTGACCCTGACGGCCGTGGCGCTGCTGGCCCTGCGCGTGTATTCGGACCAGAACCTGCGCCTGGTGGCCCGCTCGATGAGCTACACGGTGGAAGGGGCCGTCGTCTTTGGCGACTCCATGGCCGCCAAGGAAGCGCTGGCCCTGATCGGCGTCAATGAGGACATCGACCAGGCGCAGGTGAGCGACACGGCCGGCAAGGTCCTGGCCCGCTGGGAACGGGGCCAGCATGGCACCCGCTATTACATCGAACGCGCGCTGACGGGCTGGATGCTGCCCGATTCGCTGACCTTCCCCATCACGCGCAATGAACAGGCCATCGGCAGCATCACCCTGGTGCCGCACAGCCGCAGCCTGCTGCCCTTCCTGCTCAGCGGCCTGTCCTGTCTGCTGGCTTGCCTGGTGCTGAGCCTGGTCGTCGCCGTGCGCCTGTCGCGCCGCATGGAAACGGAGATCACGTCGCCCCT
Organism: Janthinobacterium sp. BHSEK; assembly: GCF_056174685.1. Classification (NCBI taxonomy): domain Bacteria; kingdom Pseudomonadati; phylum Pseudomonadota; class Betaproteobacteria; order Burkholderiales; family Oxalobacteraceae; genus Janthinobacterium; species Janthinobacterium sp. BHSEK. The sequence continues at coordinate 35,966 of NZ_JBWBYV010000001.1, read as the reverse complement.
GCGCCACCTGGCGGAAACGGCCCACCGCGTGCGGCGCGACCGCTCGTTCGAACTGCGCGTGCCGCCTGCCAACATCGCCGAACTGAACCAGATCAATGACGACTTCAACGCCCTGCTCGACGAACTGGAAGCATGGCAAAGCCATCTGCAAAAGGAAAACGCCTCGCTGTCGCACCGCGCCAACCACGACAGCCTGACGGGCCTGTCGAACCGCGCCTTCATGGAAGCGGAACTGGAACGCGCCATCCTCGAAGCGCGGGTCGGCAATGGCAAGGTGGCCGTGCTGTTCCTCGACAGCGACCGTTTCAAATACATCAACGACACCTTCGGCCACGCCTCGGGCGACCGCGTGCTGGTGACGATCGCCGCGCGCATCAAGCAGCAATTGCGCGAGGGCGACCTGGTGGCGCGCCTGGGCGGCGACGAATTCGCCATCCTGCTCAAGCCGCTGCGCAACAGCAGCGACGCCATGCACATCGCCGACAACATCATCGCCGCCATGGCGCAAGCCATTGAACTGCCCACCGGCAACAGCATCGTCAGCTCGCTGACCATCGGCGTGGCCGTCTTCCCCGATCACGCCATCGACGCCGTCTCGCTGGTCGGTGCGGCGGACGAAGCCATGTACCGCGCCAAGCAGGCGCAGCGCGGCACGCGCCAGGTGGCGCGCCTGCCGCACCCCCACACTCACCCCTGAACCAAGGAGCAACACCATGCAATTTATCTACAAGCAATTATGCCGCGGCATCCTCGGCCTGTTCATGCTGGGCCTGCTGGCCGCCTGCCAGAGCACGCCAGAGACCAAACCGCTGTTCAATGCCGAGCAAGTCGCCGCCTTGAAGGAGCAAGGCTTCAACCAGACGGACGAAGGCTGGGAGCTGAGCTTTACCGACAAGCTGCTGTTCGAATTCGACGCCGCCAAGCTGACGCCGCCGAGCCGCAACGCCATCCAGAAAATCAGCGCCGCCCTGCTGAAAGTGGGCATCACGCACATGCGCGTGGAAGGCCATACGGATAACGAAGGCACGGAAGCGTACAACAACAAGCTGTCGCTGGCGCGCGCCAACGTGGTGGCCGACGCCATGAGCGCATCGGGCATTCCACGCGACAACATCAGCGTCAAGGGCCTGGGCATGAGCAAACCGGTGGCCTCGAACGCCAGCAAGACGGGCAAGGCGGAAAACCGCCGCGTCACCGTCATCGTTTCGGCGCCTTGAACATGGGCGTGCCCGCCGTGCGCTGGGTCGTGATGGGCGTGTCCGGCTGCGGCAAGAGCGCCGCCGGCAGCCTGCTGGCAGACGCCTTGCACGTGCCCTACGTGGAAGGCGACGACGTGCATTCCCCGGAAAACGTGGCCAAGATGGCCGCCGGCATCCCGCTCGACGATGCCGACCGGGCCGGCTGGCTGGCCGCCCTGCGCGAGCGCATCGCCACGGCGCGCGCGCAGGGCGACGGCCTCGTCGTCTCCTGCTCGGCCCTGAAACGCGCCTACCGCGACGTGCTGCGCGAGGGCGATCCGGCCCTGCGCTTTGCCCACCTGGACGGCCCGCGCGCCGTGCTGGAAAGCCGCTTGCGGCGCCCCGGCCATTTCATGCCGGCCAGCCTGCTCGACAGCCAGCTGGCCACCCTGCAGCCCCTGCAGGCGGACGAAGCCGGCATCGTGCTCGACATCCGCCAGCCGCTAGCCGTGCTGGTCGCACAGATCCTGCAAGCGCCCTGACAGGCAGCCGCGCGGCTGGACAGCCCGCGGCCCCCTGTGTAGACTGGCGCGCACTTTCATTAGGGATTTCTATGAGCACACCAACGACAAAACCAGCACCGGGCCCGGAATTCTGGGAGCGCGCCGACCAGGTCATCGCCCTGGCCAATGAACAATGCATGCATAGCGGCGGCAATGAAGTGGCCACCTCGCTGCTGTACGCGGCCGCCCGCTTCAACGCCTTCCTCGTCGCCAGCAAGAGCAACGACGTGGCCAAGATGCAAGCTGAGAAGGAAGGCGCCGTGGCCTTCTTCACGGAACAGTACAAGCGCATGCTGACCGACAACTTCAACGACTACATCACCAACTTCGACAAGTACACGCAACCGTCGTCGGCCCCCAAGGGTTGATGTCCACAGCCAGCCTGGACGGCCACCGCGCCCGCGCCACCCACGCGGGCAGCGTGCTGGACGGCACGGTGCGCTACGCGCCGCTGCAATCGGCGTGGCTGACGGCCATGCTGGCCGGCGCCGTGACGGGCGCCCTGTGCTTCTTCAGCTGGGCCGGCCTGCTGCTGTTTGCGGCCGGCACGGCCAGCGTCCTGCTGTTCGGCCATTCGCTGGGCAGCCACCGCAAACTGATCCACGACAGCTTTGCCTGCCCGCCATGGCTGGAATATGTACTCGTCTACCTGGGCGTGCTGGTGGGACTCAGCGGCCCGCTGGGCCTGCTGCGCCAGCACGAACTGCGCGACTACGCCCAGCGCCTGCCCGCTTGCCATGCCTATCTGCGCCACGGCGCCGGTTTCTGGCGCGATGCTTGGTGGCAACTGCACTGCCGCCTCGACCTCGACCATCCGCCGCACATCGCCATCGAGCCGCGCATCGCGCACGACCGCTTTTACCGTTTTCTGGAAACCACCTGGATGCTGCAGCAACTGCCGTGGGCCATGCTGTGCTTCGTCTGGGGCGGCTGGGGCTTCGTCTGCTGGGGCGTGTGCGCGCGGGTCAGCGCCGGCGTGCTCGGCCACTGGCTGATCGGCTATTTCGCCCACAACCATGGCCAAATGCACTTCCATGTCGACGGCGCCGCCGCACAAGGCAAGAATATCCGCCTGACGTCGCTGCTGACCATGGGCGAATGCTGGCACAACAACCATCATGCGTATCCGGGCTCGGCCAGGCTGGGCCTGCTGCCGGGCGAATGGGACCCGGGCTGGTGGATGCTGCTGCTCCTGCGGCGCCTGGGCCTGGTATCCGCCCTGCGCCTGCCGCAGGACCTGGCGCCGCGGCCGGAACTGCGCCGCCTTGATGGCGCTGGCGGTCAGGCGGCGTCGCCGCCGGCCAGGTAATTGTTCTTGACGCGCACATAGTGCTCGGCCGAATAGCGCAGGTAGGCGATTTCCGCCTCCGTCAGTGCGCGCACCTTGGCGGCGGGGCGGCCCACGTACAGGTGGCCGCTTTCCAGCACCTTGCCCGGCGACACCAGGCTGCCCGCGCCCAGCATCACGTGTTTCTCCACCACCACGTCATCCATGACGATGCTGCCCATGCCGATCAGGCACTCGTCGCCAATCGTGCAGCCGTGCAAGATCACGGAATGGCCGATGGTCACGTATTTGCCGATGGTCAAAGGTGACCCGTCGGGCTTGGCTGCATTCTTGTGCGACACATGGCCCATGGAAAAGTCCTGGATGTTGCTGCCCTCGCCGATGACGATGCGGTTGACGTCACCGCGCAGCACGCTGTTGCACCAGATGGAACAGTCGTCGCCGATCCGCACATCGCCGATCACTTGCGCCGTGTCATGCAGGTAGACTCGTTCGCCCAGCACGGGGCGGGTATTCAGGTAGGAACTGACAGGCATCGTCTTCTCGTTTCTTCAATATTAAACAACAGGTTTCCCACCCGGCCGGCGGCCGGCGCAAAAATCGCCAGGCCATGGGCCAGGGAAGTGATCCCGGGCATCGGTCATATCGTTCGGTGGTGCCGACGGGCACGGGCGCAGCAATTGTATGCGGCGGCTGGCAACATGGGCAAGCTATCTGACGATGCCGCTGTCAAGCCGCCTTGCGCCAGCCATGCATCAGCCCATGCGCGGCCAGTCCCGCCGCCAGCCCCCACAGGGCGCCGCCCACGCCCAGCAGGGTCACGTTCGCGGCCGTCGCGAGAAACGTGATCAGCGCCGTTTCGCGCATGCGCACGTCCGCCATCGCCTGCGCCAGGCTGTTGCCGATGGCGCCCAGCAGGGCCAGTCCCGCCAGCGCCGTAATAAAACTGCGCGGCAAGACCATGAACAGACTGGCCAGGGTGACGCCGAAGATGCCCACGAGGATGTACAGCACGCCGCACGCCAGCCCGGCGACGTAGCGTTTCGACGGGTCGGCATGCGCATCCTTGCCCGTGCAGATGGCTGCCGTGATGGCGGCTACGTTGAAGGCGTGCGCGCCGAAAGGTGCCATGAGCAGCGAGCCGAGCCCCGTCACCGTCAAAATCGGATTGGCGCTGACCTGGTAACCGTCATTGCGCAGCACCAGCATGCCGGGCATGTATTGTCCCGTCAGGGTGATCAGGAACAGGGGCAGCGCCACGCCCAGGAGCGACGCCATGGAAAAGCGCGGCATCTCGAACACGGGCGCGGCCAGGGCGAGTTCGATGCCTTGGACATCGATGCGCCCCTGCGCCAGCAGCAGCACCAGGCCGGCCAGCATGATGCCCACGACGGCAAAACGTGCCGTGAAACGGCGCAGCACGGCGTACGACAGCAGCAAGACCACCACCAGCACCGGGTCGGCGCTGGCGCCGCCGAAGGCGTTGACGCCAAACTGCAGCAGGATGCCGGCCAGCAAGCCCGCCGCGATGCCGCCCGGTATCAGCCGCACGAGGCGCTCGAATGCGCCGGACATGCCCAGCAGAATGAAGGCGATGGCGGACACGATATAGGCGCCGATCACCTCGGCATACGGCGTGTGCGGCATGACGGTGGCCAGGAAGGCCACGCCGGGCGTGGACCAGGCCGTGATGACGGGCGCGCGGTAGCGGTAGCTGAGCCAGATGCCCGTCACGCCCACGCCGATGCTCAGCGACCAGACCCAGGACGCCGTCTGCGCCGCGCTCAGCTGGGCCAGCTGGGCCGCCTGGAACACCAGCACAAAGGTGCCGCCATAGTTGACGAGGACGGAGATGAAGGCCGCCATGATGGGGGGCGCCAGGTCGCGCCAGCGCGCCCGGTCGTCCATCGCGGTGGTGGTGTTGGTTGCTGTCATGTGTATGCCCCTGCCATTGAAAGGAAGCATCTTAATGGGCGCATGGACTGCCCAGGCAGGCCAATTTACTCACATACAACAGACCACTTGTGCGCTCACCCCAGCGCGCGGGCCAGTCGGACGATGCCGCTGTCGATCTCGTGCGGCGTGAGCGCCGCAAAGCCCAGCAGCCAGCCGCCGCGCGCCGGCGGCGTCGCGTACAGGCGGCTCAGGCCCGGCAGCACGATGCCCGCCTGCGCCGCCAGGCGTATCGTGTCCAGCTCGTCCCTGCCCTCGTGCAGCAGACATGGCATCTGCAAGCCGCCCGGCGGCAGCTGCGCCGTGACCACGTGCGGCAAATGCCGCTGCACGGCCTGCGCCATCGCATCGCGGCGCACGGCGTAGACCTTGCGCATGGCGCGCACATGGGCCGCGAAATGGCCATCGGCGATGAAACGGGCCAGTGTCAGCTGGTCCAGCTGCGGCGTGTGTCCATCGAGAATGCTGCGCGCATATGTCATCGGTTTCACCAGCGCGGGCGGCAGCACCATGTAGCCGATGCGCAGCCCCGGGTACAGCGACTTGGCGAAGGTGCCCAGGTAAATCGTGCGCTGCCGCGTGTCGAGCCCCTGCACGCAGGCCGTCGGCAAGCCGGCATAGTGGAACTGGCTGTCGTAGTCGTCCTCGATGATCCAGCCCTGGCGCTCGGCGGCCCAGGCGGTCAGGGCGAGGCGGCGCCCGAGCGCCAGGGTGGCGCCCGTCGGATACTGATGCGACGGCGTGACGTACACCGTGTTGGCCCCGCTGCGGTCGGCCCGCAGGTGATCGATCGACAAGCCATCGGCATCGACGGGCACGGGCACGACCTGCAATTGCGCCATCTCGAACGCCTTGCGCGCGCCGAAATAGCCGGGATCCTCCATCAGGATGGGGCCATGCGCGTCGGCCAGCACCTGCGCGCACAGGTACAGGGCCTGGCGCGTGCTGCTCAGCACCAGCACCTGGCCGGCCGTGGCCCGCGCGCCCCGCTCCAGGTTCACATAGTCGGCGATGGCCTGGCGCAGCGGCTCGGCCCCTTGCGGGTCGCCGTGCAGCAGCACATGGTGTTCGCCGGCGGCCTGGCGCCGCAGGCGCTCCCACACATCGAGCGGAAAGGCCCGCGTTTCCGGCAAGCCCGTGGCGAAGGCCTGCACGCTTTGCTGGTCGGCCACGCCGCCGCTGGCGAGAATGTGCGCGCCGCGCGCGCTGAGCGCCACCGGCTGCGCGGACAAGGGTTGCAGCGTCGTCGCAGGCTTGCCCAGCAAGCTCGCGCCTATCGTCGGCGAGACGAAACTGCCCGATCCCGCCTGGCGCCGCAGATAGCCGTCGAGGCGCAGCTGCGCATACGCCATTTCCACCGTGTCGCGCGACACGCCCAGCGATTGCGCCAGCGCGCGCGTGGCCGGCAGGCGCAGGCCGGGCGCCAGCACGCCGTCGAGTATCAGCTGGCGCAGCGCGCGCTGCACGCGCACGCGCAAGTCGAGCGCCGCCAGTTCGGGGGCGGCGAGGCGGATCTTCAGGGTGTCGAGTTCGAACCGCAGCGTCATATGGCCTTGGCGCGGGCCGCATCCACGGCCGCCATGCTGCTGGCCAGCGAAAAGCCGTGCTGCTGCAGCACCGCCACCAGCTGTTCGCCGGCGCAGCCGAGGCGCAGGTTTTCCGCCACCCAGTCCAGCCAGGCGGCGCCGATCTCCGGCATGGGTTCATCTTCCAGCGTGAGACCGAGTATGCAGCTGGCCAGCAAGCCGTTGATGCGCTTCGTGTCGATCAGGTGCTGCACCACCGCGTGGCCCGACTGGGGAAACGGATGCAGGGTGCAGCGGCCGAACGGTGCCAGGCGCTGCGCGTGCATGGCATCGAGGTTGACCGATTCGCTGGCGCTGGCGCCCGGATTGACCGCGTCGGGCCGCGTGCCGAACAGCAGGTGCAGCTGAGTATGCTCCGTCGCCCTGGCGCGGCACAGGGCCGCCAGGTCGTAATAGCCGGAGGCTGGCGGGTCCTGCGCCAGCGATTCCATCACGGGCAACCAGCGCAGCTCGTGGTACAAACGCGCCTGCTGCACGTCGAGGAAGGACAAGGGGCCGAAGGCGACGATCTGCTGCGCATCGAGCAGCAAGCCATACATGACGGCCGCGTACGCGCCCATCGACTGGCCCAGGGTGGTGACGGTACCTGGCGCGATGCGGCGCACGAGATCGCGCAAGGCTTGCGCCGATTCATCGACATGGCTGCCCAGACCCGCGATGCGGCGGTGATACCAGGCATTGCCCGAATCGCGCACGAGGATCTTGTTCAGATGCTGGCCGCTGGCCTGCTCCAGCTTTCTCAGGCGCCCGTAGAAATCGAAGGCGGGACGCGTGGTCCATGAGACGAAGCCGAAGGCGATGACCAGCGGCGCGCCGGGCACGATGCGGTCGACCAGCACGTCGTCGGCACTGGTGGCGACCAGTCGATTATCCAGCGCTTGCGCTTGCAACATCGGCCCGGCTCCCCGATCAAGGTTAAAACAATAGAAAGCATGAGTTTAATACCAGTGCTGGCAAAATGGAAACAATCGCCGCTGCCGTGCGCTGAACGGCACGGAAAACCTGCTAGTCTGCGGGCATTCCACCCCTCACAGGAGCCTTCCATGCTGCATCACCTCAAATACCTGCCCCTCGCCGCCGCCATCGCCATGGCCGGCGGCTGCGCCGCCACCTCCGGCAGCGCCAAGCCGGACACGGGCCTGACGCCCACGTACAGCCTGACGAATACCTACTGGAAGCTGACGCAGCTCGCTGGCGCCGACATGACGATGGCGCCGGGGCAGGAGCGCGAAGTGCGCATCACCCTCACCGACGATGGCAAGGTCCATGGTTTTACGGGCTGCAACCGCGTGATGGGCGGCTACACGCTGGCCGGCACGGCCCTGCGCTTCACGCAGCTGGCCGGCACGCGCATGGCCTGCCCGCCGCCGCTGATGCAGCTGGAAAGCGCCGTGCTGGCCAATTTGAACGGCGTGACGAGCTACCGTTTCGAAGGCGAGTACCTGATCCTGCTCAAGGATGGCGCGCCCGTGGCCAAGTTTGAATCGGTCTACCTGTGAAATAAAAACCGGCTGCCGTTACAATGGCTTCCAGCCCATCAATTGGAAGGAAGCCATGTCCGCACTGCCCTCGCCGTCGTCATCCCCAACACCATCGGCCGCCGGCCGCTACCGGGCTTTTCTTTTTGACATGGACGGCACCGTCATCAATTCCATCGCCGCCGCCGAACGCATCTGGGGCACCTGGGCGCAGCGCCAGGGCCTCGACGTGGCGGCCTTCCTGCCCACCATCCATGGCGCGCGCTCGGTCGACACCATCGCCAAACTGCGCTTGCCCGGCGTCGATGCGCAGCGCGAGTCGCAGGGCATCACGGATGCGGAAATCATCGACGTGGAAGGGATTATTGAAATCGCGGGCGCGCTGCGCTTTTTGCAATCGCTGCCGCCGGCGCAATGGGCCATCGTCACCTCGGCGCCGCGCGCGCTGGCGACGGCGCGCCTGAAGGCGGCCGGCATGCCCATTCCCGCCATCATGGTGACGGCGGAAGACGTCAAGGCGGGTAAACCAAAGCCCGATTGCTACCTGCTGGCGGCGCAAAAACTGGGCGTGGCGCCCATGGATTGCCTGGTGTTCGAGGATGCCTCGGTCGGCATCGAGGCGGGCGAGGCGGCCGGCGCGAAGGTCATCGTCGTCACTGCCACGCATGCGCACCCGCTGGCCACGCGCCACCCGGCCATCGCCAGCTACGAAGGCATCGTGGCGACCGTCGATGGCGACGGCTTCATCGTGCTGGCGCAGTCATCTGACCCTGCGGCTGCAGCACCCGCGACAAGATAGCCTGCTCCAGCGCGGCGAAAGCCGCATGGCCGCGCTGGCGGGGGCGCGGCAAGTCCACCCTCACGTCCATGGTGATCTGCCCATCCTCGATCAAGAGCACGCGGTCGGCCATGGCCACGGCTTCGGCCACGTCGTGCGTCACCAGCACGGCCGTGAAACCGCGCGCCAGCCACAGCGACTCGATCAGCTGCTGCATCTCGATGCGCGTCAGGGCGTCGAGCGCGCCCAGGGGTTCGTCGAGCAGCAGCAACTGCGGTTCGTGCACGAGGGCGCGCGCCAGCGCCACGCGCTGCTTCTGCCCGCCCGACAGGGCCGATGGCCAGTCGTCCGCCCGCTCGGCCAGGCCCACCGTCCACAGCGAGGCGGCCGCCGCGCCGACGGAACAGGGCAGGCCCAGGGCCACGTTATCGAGCACCGTCTTCCACGGCAGCAAACGCGGTTCCTGGAACATGATGCGGATGTCCGGCGCGCCGATGCCGCTGCCGATGGCGATTCTGCCGTCATCGGCGCTTTCCAGGCCCGCAATCGCGCGCAGCAAGGTGCTCTTGCCGCAGCCGCTGCGCCCCACGATGGCGACAAATTCGCCCGCTTCCAGCTGCAGGTCGACGTTGTTCAGCACGGGGCGACTGGTGTAGGATTTGCTCAGCTTCGTCAGTTCCAGCGGCACGCCACGCCGTTGCAAAGGAGCGGATGGCGCCGTCTTCGCCTGCGGCGGCGCGCTGGCCGGGTCGTACTGCACGAAATGCGACAAAAAGTCCGTTTCGATCTGGATGGGGGCGAGCAGCATGGTATTTTCTTTCCTCATTAGCGGTAGGCGGGATTCCAGCGCAGGCAGTGGCGTTCCAGCCGGCGCGAGAACAGATCGGCCAGCTTGCCCAGCAGGGCGTACAGCAGTATCCCCACCAGCACCACGTCCGTCTGCAAAAATTCGCGCGCATTCATGGTCATGTAGCCGATACCGGCCTGCGCCGAGATGGTTTCGGCGACGATCAGCAGCACCCACACGAGGCCCAGCGAAAAGCGCACGCCGACCAGGATGGAGGGCATGGCGGCCGGCAGGATCACGTCGCGGTACAAGGGCCAGCCGGACAAGCCGTAGCTTTTCGCCATTTCGATCAAGCCCTGGTCGGCAGAACGGATGCCGTGGAAGGTATTCAGGTAGACGGGAAAGAAGACGCCGACGGCCAACAGAAACAGCTTGGCCGTCTCGTCGATGCCGAACCACAGGATCACCAGCGGAATCAGGGCCAATGCCGGGATGTTGCGCACCATTTGCAATGTCGTGTCGAGCAGGGTTTCCGCATGGCGGAAGCTGCCCGTCAATAAGCCCAGCAGCAAGCCCAGGCCCGCGCCGACGGCAAAACCGACGGTCGCGCGCCACAAGCTCGTTTTCAGGTGCAGCCACAGTTCGCCCGATGCGGCCAGATGCCAGAAGGCCTTCACCACGGCCCACGGCTCGGGCAGGATGCGGCTCGACAGCCAGCCCCACTGCGCCGCCAGTTGCCAGGCCAGCAGCAGCGCCACGGGCAAGGCCCATGGCGCCAGCGCGTAACCCCAGGGCGTGCCGGGCGCGCGTTTGACGATACTGGCCGCCATGTCAGGCCGCCTTCTTCTGCGGCGCGGCCGGCACGATATTGCTGGCCATGACTTCGCCGAAGGGGCCGCTCAATGATTGTTCACCCACGGCCTTGCCCTTGCCCAGCAACGGAAACACCAGTTCGGCGAAACGGTACGACTCTTCCAGGTGCGGGTAGCCCGAGAAAATGAAGGTGTCGATGCCCAGGTCCGCGTATTCCTGCATGCGCGCCACCACGGTCGGACCGTCGCCGACCAGGGCCGTGCCCGCGCCGCCGCGCACCAGGCCCACGCCGGCCCACAGGTTGGGCGACACTTCGAGCTTGTCGCGCCGCCCGCCGTGCAGGGCCGCCATCCGTTGCTGGCCGACGGAATCCATCTTGCCGAACGCCGCCTGCGCCTTGGCGATGATGTCGTCGTCCAGGTGGCTGATCAGTTCATCGGCCGCGCGCCAGGCCGCTTCGTTCGTCTCGCGCACGATCACGTGCAACCGGATGCCAAACCGGACTGTGCGGCCCTTTTTTTCGGCGCGCGCGCGAATGTCGGCGATCTTCTCGGCAACGGCGGCGGGCGGCTCGCCCCACGTCAGGTACACGTCCATCTGCTCGGCCGCCAGTTCATGCGCCGGCTCCGACGAACCGCCGAAATACAGGGGCGGATACGGCTTCTGCACGGGCGGATACAGGGTTTTCGCGCCCTTCACCTGGATATGCTTGCCCTCGAAATCGTAGCCGGCCGCGCCGCCCTCGCCCGCCAGGGTGGCGCGCCACACCTTGATGAATTCATCGGAAATTTCATAGCGCTTGGCGTGGTCGGCAAACAGGCCGTCCGCCTCCAGCTCGCCCTGGTCGCCGCCGGTGACGACGTTGATCAGGAGCCGCCCGTTCGACAGGCGGTCGAAGGTGGACGCCATGCGCACGGCCAGGCCGGGCGTGGACAGGCCGGGCCGCACGGCCACGAGGAACTTGAGTTTTTGCGTCACGCTGATCAAGGACGACGCCACCACCCACGCGTCTTCGCAGGACCGGCCCGTGGGCAGCAGCACGCCATCGTAGCCGAGCGTGTCGGCGGCCACGGCCACCTGGCGCAGATAATCGGCATCGACGGGGCGCGCGCCCTGCGAGGTGCCCAGGTAGCGGCTGTCGCCGTGGGTGGGAATAAACCAGAAGACATTCAATGACATGACGTTTCTTTCTTTCGTTATTTGGAGCTGGTAGCCAGCTGGCGCGCCGGCAGCAGCGCATCCTTGACGACGATCGGTTTCGGAATCAGCTTCAGACTGGAAAAGGCATCGGCCACCCTTTGCTGCGAGGCGATGACGTCGGGCGACACGGGTTTGACGCCGTACGCGTAGCGCGAGGCGGCCAGCGCCACGACTTCCTTGCCCAGCCCCGTCTGTGCCGACAAAATCGTCGCCACTTCCTCCGGGTTGTTGCGGCCCCAGTCATCGACCTTGGCCACTTCATCGAGCACGATGCGCAGGATCTCGGGATGCTTTTCCGCATACGTGCGCGAGGCCAGGTAAAACTGGTAGTTCGCCACCAGGCCCTTGCCGTCGGCCAGCACGCGGGCGCCCAGCTGCTTTTCGGCGGCCGCCAGGAACGGGTCCCAGATGGCCCAGGCATCCACGCTGCCCCGCTCGAAGGCGGCGCGCGCATCGGCCGGAGGCAGGAAGACGGGCTGGATGTCGGCATAGGCGACACCGGCCTTTTCCAGCGCTTTCAACAGCAGGTAATGCACGTTCGAGCCCTTGTTCAGGGCGACCCTCTTGCCCTTCAAGTCGGCCAGGGTGCGCAGGCCCGAACCCTTGGGCACGACGATGGCTTCGCTGGCGGGCGACGCCGGCTCATTGCCGACATACACCAGGTTGGCGCCGGCCGCCTGGGCGAAGATCGGCGGCGCCTCGCCCACGGTGCCGAAATCGATGCTGCCCACGTTGAGGCCTTCCAGCAGCACGGGGCCGGCCGGAAATTCCGTCCATTTCACGCCCACGCCCTGCGCTGCCAGGCGTTTTTCCAGCGTGCCGCGTCCCTTCAACAAGGTCAGGGTGCCGTATTTCTGGTAGCCGATACGCACCTGCACCTGTATCTCCTCCTTGGCCTGTGCCTGCGCAGCGGCCGGCATGCCGGCCGCCATCACGCCGGCGGCGGCGACAAACAGCAGGCCCAGAGTGGTACGGCGCGAGAGGCGTTGTGCGTGGCGGTGTGTCATGGCGGTTCCTTGGTCGGTGAATAATCAGGCGGCTTGATAGTGGCGCGCGTAAGGCTGGTCTTGCAGCGAACGCACGGGGTGCGGGACTTCTGCCGGCGCGGGCGGACGCCGGTCCTGCAGCACGAACAGGCCGGCAGAAAGCTCCTCGATGCCGGCCTGCACGCGTTCGGCGATCGGCGCGTCCAGGCTCAGGCCCCCTTCTTCGTGCCACGCCAGCTGCTGCGCATTGGCATAAATGCTGGTAAACACCTGCTTGGCGCCCAGCGCATGCAGTACGGGACGCAGCGCATAGTCGAGCGCCAGGGTGTGGGCATGGCCGCCGCCCGTGGCCAGCGGCAGCACCAGCTTGCCGGCCAGGCCATCTTGCGGCAGCAGGTCGAGGAAGGCTTTCAGCAATCCTGTATACGACGCCTTGTAGATGGGCGTGGCGATCACGATGGCGTCGGCATCGGCCACGGCGCGCACGGCGCGGGCAATCGCCGCGTCGTCGTAGTCGGCCAGCAGCAAGGCGCGCGCCGGCAGGTCGCGCACATGCAGCTTGGCGTAGCTGTGGCCCTGCAGCGCCAGCTGTTCGCCGATATGCAGCAGCAGGCGGCTGGAACTCGATGGGAGTTGCGGGCTGCCGCCCAATAACAAGATGCTCATGTGATGCCCGTCCCTGTACGTGATGGTTTGATTTGGCTACTTGGATGCCTGCAGCCTATCGCCATCAGCGGCCCGATAAAACGAATGCTTTCGCGCTTCGATATGCGTTTTTTGTCTATCCGGGCCTGACGCCCCGCACGCCATGGCGCCGGCAGCCGCGCGGCTTTTTTCGCATATCCATGCGCGGTTTTCTTCGTGTACGGCGCACGCGAAGCGGTGCAATATCGGCCTCATCGTCTTTCTGGAATGTCACTCATGTCTAGCGTTTTTCTCCATGCCGCCCGTCCCCAGCCGCCTGTGCAGGAACCCCTGCGGGACGCCATCAGCATCGCCACGTCGCTGGCCGCGCGCCTGGCCGAAACGGCCAATGCCCGCGACCAGGCCGGCGGCCATGCGGCGCAGGAACGCGAATGGCTGCGTGAGTCAGGTCTGCTGACCCTGTCGATTCCCGTGGAATTCGGCGGCCAGGGCGCGTCGTGGCCCCTCGTGTATCAGGTGATCCGCATCCTGGCGCGGGCCGACAGCGCGCTGGCGCACGTCTTCGGCTTCCACCATCTGCAACTGGCGGGCCTGCAGCTGTACGGCAGCGCGCAGCAGCAGCGCCGCCTGCTCACCCTGACCGTCGACGAACGCCTGTTCTGGGGCAATGCCTTGAATCCCCTCGACAAACGGGTCACGGCCAGCGACAGCGATGACGGCTATCTCCTCGACGGCATCAAGAGCTTTTCTTCCGGTTCCGTGGGGTCGGACTGGCTGACCGTCTCCGCCTGGCATGCGCCCACGCAGACGGCGCTGATCGCCGCCCTGCCCACGCGCCAGGACGGCGTGACCGTGCAGGCGGACTGGGACGCCTTCGGCCAGCGCCAGACGGACAGCGGCAATGTCCACTTTGAAGGAGTCGCCCTGCCGCGCGAGCTGGTGCTGCAGGCGCCCGCGCAGGCGGCCACGCCGCAAGCCACCGTGCGCTCGCAGATCGCGCAGCTGATCATGGCGAATCTCTACCTGGGCATCGCCGAAGGCGCGTTCGAGGCGGCGCGCCGCTACACGGACGAGCAGGCGAAAGCCTGGTTTGCCTCGGGCGTGGCGCAAGCGACGGATGACCCTTTGGTGCAGCACCGCTACGGCCAGCTGTGGCTCTTGCTGCGCCCCGCGCAGGTGCTGGCCGACGCGGCGGCGCAGGAACTGGAAAAGGTCTTCCGCAAGGGCGCGCTGGTCACGGCGCGCGAACGGGGCTTGCTGGCCGTGGCCGTGGCCGAAGCCAAATGCCTGTCGCACAAGGCGGGACTGGAGATCAGCAGCCAGATGTTCGAACTGACGGGCGCCCGTTCCACCTCGGCCCAATATGGCTTCGACCGCTACTGGCGCAACGTGCGCGTGCATACCCTGCACGACCCCATCGACTACAAGCTGCGCGACCTGGGACGCTTTGCCTTGACCGGCACGGTGCCCGAGCCGACGGCATATTCATAATTCACACACCAAGGAGCCAGCATGACCATCGCCCGCCGCAGCATCGTCCTCACCGCCCTGGCCCTGGCCTTGACGGCCAGCTTCGCCCACGCCAAAGACCCGAAAGAGATCACCATCGGCACCAGCGCCGGGCCGTACGCGGACCAGATCAAGCTGGGCATCAAGCCTATCCTGGAAAAGCAGGGCTACAAGGTCAAGCTGGTGGAATTCAATGACTACATCCAGCCGAACTTCGCGCTGGCCGAGGGTTCGCTGGACGCCAACGTGTTCCAGCACATCGTCTACCTGAAGAAATTCGCGCAGGAGCACAAGCTGGCCCTGACGGACCTGATCACGATACCCACGGCGCCGATTGCCATCTACAGCAAGAAGCACAAGACCCTGGACGACGTGAAGGAAGGCACGACGGTGGGCTTGCCGAACGATCCGACCAACCAGGCGCGCGCGCTGGTGCTGCTCGACCAGCTGGGATGGATCAAGCTGCGCGCCAGCTTCGACCCCGTGCGCGCGTCGGAAAAGGATATCGCCGTCAATACGAAGAAAATCAAGCTGCTGCCGCTGGAAGCGGCGCAGCTGCCACGCTCGCTGGGCGACACGGATTACTCCTTCATCAATGGCAATTACGCGCTGGCGTCGGGGCTGAAACTGACGGACGCGCTGGTGGCCGAGAAGATCTCGCCCAACTACATCAACCTGGTGGCCATCCGCACGGCGGACAAGGACAAGCCGTTCGCCAAGGACCTGGCGGCCGCCTACCGTTCGCGCGAATTCCTCGACATCACGAACAAACACTTTGCCGGCTACTCGAAACCCGATTACCAGCAAGCCTTGCAGACGGCGGCAAAATAAGCCATGGCCAAGACGATACGCTTCAACGCCTTCCAGATGAATACCGTGGGCCACCAGTCACCGGGACTGTGGACGCATGCGCGCGACCGCAGCCACCGCTACACGGATCCTGCGCACTGGACGGAACTGGCGCAGCTGCTGGAAGCGGGCCTGTTCGACGCGGTTTTTCTCGCCGACGTGCTGGGCGTGTACGACGTGTACCGGGGCAGCCTCGATGCGGCCCTGGAACACGGCGTGCAGGTACCGCTGAACGACCCGCTGGCCCTCGTGCCCATCATGGCGCAAGCCACCACGCACCTGGGCTTCGGCGTCACCTGCGCCCTCACCTACGAACACCCGTACACGTTCGCGCGGCGCATCTCCACCCTCGACCACCTGACCGACGGGCGCATCGGCTGGAATATCGTCACCGGCTATCTCGACAGCGCGGCGCGCAACCTGGGCTTGCAACAGCAGCTGGGCCACGACGAGCGCTACGACCTGGCCGACGAGTACCTGGACGTCGTCTACAAACTATGGGAAAAGAGCTGGGACGACGACGCCGTCGTCAACGACAAGGCACGCGGCATCTATGCCGATCCGGCCAAGGTCCATCCGATCAACCATGCCGGGCGCCACTACAAGGTGCCCGGCATCCATCTGTGCGAGCCGTCGCCGCAGCGCACGCCGCTGCTGTACCAGGCGGGCACCTCGCCGCGCGGCACGCGTTTCGCGGCGCGCCACGCGGAAGCGACGTTTGTCAGTGGCCCCAGCAAGACGGTCGTCAAACGCTACGCGGACGACTTGCGCGCCGCCGTGCGGCAAGCGGGGCGCGATGGCGATGCGCTGCTGATCTACGCGCAGGCGCTGGTCATCACGGGCGCCACGGAAGCGGAAGCGCGCGCCAGGCACGCCGACTATCTGCGCCACGTGAACATCGAGGCGGCGCTGGTGCTGCTGTCGGGCTGGACGGGCGTCGATTTCAGCCGCTACCCGCTCGACGCCACCATCGACTACATCGATTCCCCGGCCGGCCGCTCGGCGCTGGCCTCGTTCAGCCAGGCCGACCCGGACCGGCAATGGACGGTGCGCGAGGCAGCCGAATACATCGGCCTGGGCGGGCGCGGCCCCGTCATCGTCGGCGATGCGCGCCAGGTGGCCGACCAGCTGGAAAGCTGGCTGGACGAAACGGACATCGACGGCTTCAACCTCGCCTTCGCCGTGGCCCACGACAGCATGGCCGACGTGGTGGCCCACATCGTGCCGGAACTGCAGCGGCGCGGCCGCTACCGCACCAGCTACGAGGAAGGCAGCCTGCGCCACAAGGTCTTCGGCCAGGGCCCGCGCCTGCCCGCCGATCACGCGGGCCGCCAGGTCAGCATCGCGCCAGAAGAGGCCACGCTCGCCGCGGCCTGAACGCCGCCCGCGTCCCCGCGGGCATTTGCATCCAGGCCCGTTCCGTGTCAGCATACGCCACCTTGGCAACACGGATAAGGACTGCAATGCCCCCCACTCCCCTACGCGCGCTGGCCCTGGGCCTGCTGCTGGCCGGTCATGGTTCACCGGCGCTGGGCACGCCGCCGACGCCTGGCTGCGAAGTCTGCGCCGCCTGGAATGCCGACCAGGCGCCGTTCCGCATCTTCGGCAATACCTATTATGTGGGCGTGAAGGGCCTCAGTTCCGTGCTCATCACGTCGCCGCAGGGCCATGTGCTGATCGACGGCGGCTTGCCGGAATCGGCGCCGAAAATCATCGCCAATATCGGCGCGCTGGGTTTTCGCATCGAGGACGTCAAGCTGATCCTCAATTCGCACGGCCATATCGACCATGCGGGCGGCCTGGCCGAACTGCAGCGGCGCAGCAATGCGCTGGTGGCCGCCAGCCCGTCGGCCGCGCTGGATCTGGCGTCGGGCGAAGTGGGGCCGGACGACCCGCAATACCACGCGCTGCCCAAGTACCCGCCCGTGAAGGACATGCGTTTGGCGCGCGACGGCGGCCAGTTCAACGTCGGCCCCATTCAACTGACGGCGCACGCCACGCCGGGCCACACGCCCGGGGGCCTGAGCTGGACGTGGCAATCGTGCGACGGCCCCCGCTGCCTGAACATGGTCTACGCGGACAGCATCAACGCCGTCTCGCGCCCCGGCTTCAGGTTCAGCGCCAGCAGCGAGTATCCGAACGCGGTGGCGGACCTGCGCCACAGCTTCGAGACCCTGGAAAAGCTGCCCTGCGATGTGCTCATTTCGGCGCATCCGGAAGCGTCGCAGCTGTGGGAACGCCTGGAAGCGAGCGCCACGGCCGGCAGCGACGCCTTTGTCGACCCGCAGGCCTGCCGCGTCTACGTAGCGGCGGCGCGCACCCTGCTCGAGGCGCGGCTGGAGCAGGAAAAGCAGCCGTGAACTTGTCAACCGTGCACGCCGGCGCGGCGCGTATCTGCTAATCTGGCGCCATTCATTTGAAGAAGGAAATGCCATGTTCAAGATCGCCAGACTGATCCCCCTCGCCGCCATCGTCGCCATCACGGCCGGCTGCGCGCAAACGCCCGTGCGCAGCGATGCTGCCGCCGCCGCGCCAGGCGCCACCTCGCCCGCCAAGCCGGCGCCGAAGCTGACGGGCACGCAGTGGAAACTGAAGGAATTGAAGGGCAAGAAGATCGTGCGCAAGGCGCCCGAGCAGCGCGAAGTCACGCTGCTGCTGGCCGAAGGCCGCGCCAGCGGCAACAGCGGCTGCAACCAGATGATGGGGGGCTATACCAGCGATGGCGTCAGCACCCTGGCCTTCTCGCAGCTGGCCGGCACCATGATGATGTGCCAGCCGCAGGACATGGACCTCGAACGCGAACTCCTGACCACCCTGGGCGAAGTCAATGGCTACCGCTACGCGGACCAGGAATTGCTACTGCTGAAGGATGGCGTGCCCGTGGCGCGGTATGAAGCGCTGACGGTGAAGTAAGGTTTTTGCAAAGCCAGGCGCCACGCCCGGCTTGAAGAGTGCCCGAAAAACGTTCAGGGCAAGGCGCAGCGCCGCAGGCAGTACGCTAGTACGGCCAGGCGCTGTAACGCCGCCATGGACGTTTTCTCGGCCACTCTTCAATCGTTGCGCATCTGCGCCTGCGATACATTGCTATTCGCTGGCACGCTCTGCGTCAGCCACACATTCCCCCCGATGGTCGATCCCGCACCGATGGTGATGCGCCCCAGCACGGTCGCGCCCGCGTAAATCACCACGTCGTCCTCGACGATGGGGTGGCGCGGCGTTCCCTTGATCAGCGCGCCGGAAGCATCGGCCGGAAAACGCTTGGCGCCCAGGGTGACGGCCTGGTACAGGCGCACCCGCTGGCCGATGATGGCCGTCTCGCCGATCACCACGCCCGTGCCATGGTCGATGAAGAACGACGCGCCGATGCGCGCGCCCGGGTGGATGTCGATGCCCGTCAGGGTGTGCGCGATGTCGGCGATCAGGCGCGCCAGGAACGGCGCACCGAGCGCGTGCAGCTGGTGCGCCAGGCGGTGGTACAGGATGGCGATGGTGCCCGGATAGCACAGCATGATCTCGGCCACCGAGGTGGCGGCCGGGTCGCCCGCATAGGCGGCCTGCACGTCCGACACCAGCAGGGCGCGGATGTCGGGCAGGCTGGCGGCAAACGCGCGCGTGATGTCGCGCGCCTGCTGCGCCAGGGCCGCGTCGTCGCCGGCGCCCTCGCCTTCTTCGCCAGCCGGCACGGCGTGCGCCGGAGCGGAAAACAGCAAGCCGCGCCGCACCTGCTCGCTGAGGCGGTTCAGGGTGGTGTTCAGCGTATCCCCGACAAAGTAATCGATGCTTTCATCGGTCAGGTTGGGACGTCCGTAATGCGTGGGGAACAGGGCCGCCGACAGGCCGTTGACGATGGTGGTGAGCGCTTCGCGCGACGGCAATTCGCGCACCCTGCCGTTATGGCGGATCTTGTGCTTGTCTTCGCGCGAGCTGCGCAAGGCCTGGATCACGGGCCCCAGGTTCCACTGGGCCGTGTCGTCGGCGGGCGCCGCGGGATAAATGCTGTGCATGGCGTATCACTTCCAAAAAACGGCAAACAGGCCGGGTCGCCCCAGCTTAGCGGTGGCGGCAAGCGATGCAAACGAAGAATTTCAAGCTTGCATATGCGAAAAACGCATATACATGCAGAACTATCCCGGCCGCCAACCCGTTTGCTATCACTAGCGTAAAATGACGGACTAACAAAAACACTCTTCAACATGACTAAATTATTAACCTGGATTTTGGCGGGCCTGGCGATGGTCGGACCGCTTGCAATTGATACCTATCTGCCGTCTTTCCCCGCCATCGCGCAAGATTTGAATGCCAGCCCCCTGCTGGTGCAGCAGACCCTGAGCTTTTTCCTGTTCACGTTCGCCTTCATGATGCTGTTTTACGGCACCCTGTCCGACTCGTTCGGCCGCCGTCCCGTGATTCTGGTCTCGCTGCTGCTGTATGTGATCGCCTCCGTGGGCGCCGCGCTGGCGCCGTCGCTGGGCTGGCTGCTGGCCTGGCGCGTGCTGCAGGGACTCTCCGCGGGCGCCGGTTCCGTGATCGGCCGCGCCATCGTGCAAGACCGCTATGCGGGCGCCGCCGCACAGAAAATCCTCTCGCACATCATGATGGTGTTCGCGCTGGCGCCGGCCATCGCCCCCGTGCTGGGCGGCTGGCTGCAGGTCAGCCTGGGCTGGCGGGCGATCTTCTGGTTCCTGACGGCTTTCGGCGTGCTGATGTTCGTCGTCGTCTGGCGCGCGCTGCCGGAAAGCCTGCCGAAGGAGCAGCGCCACGCCTTCCACCTGGGCGACATCGCCGTCAATTACTGGAAAGTGCTGTGCCACCGCCAGTTCCTGCTGCTGTCGACGGCCATCGGCGCCGCGTTTGGCGGCTTCGCCCTGTACATCGGCTCGGCCGCCTACTTCATCATCAACATCCTGCATTTGCCCGAAACGGCGTTTGCCTGGCTGTTCATTCCCCTGATAAGCGGCATGGTGTTCGGTTCGGCGCTGTCGGCGAAGATCGCCCACCGCTACAGCCAGCGCCAGATGATCTGGGCCGGCTTCATCTTGATGCTGGTCGCCGCGCTGGCCAATATCGGCTATAACTACTTCTTTGCCGCAGAAGTGCCGTGGGCCGTGCTGCCCCTGTTCTTCTACTCGTTCGCCCTGTCGATCGCCATGCCGCCGATGACCCTGATGGCCCTGAACCACTTCCCCAACAACAGCGGCCTGGCGTCGTCGATGCAGTCGTTCATCCAGATGCTGCTGTTCGCGCTGGTGTCGGGCCTGGTGGCGCCGCTGCTGTTCGACAGCGCCCTGAATCTGGCGTATGGCGTGATGGCGGGGCTGCTGGTGAGTCTGGTTTGCTGGGTGTTTGCACAGGGCAAAGCAGAAACGTAGGTCGGATTAGCGGGGCCGCCGAGGCGCGCAAGCGCGTAATCCGACAACATTGTTGGCGGGTGACGTCGGATTACGCGCAAGCGCTAATCCGACCTACGGCCACGGCGCAGGCGTCACATCCTGGTATTGCGCCCCGCCCTGCTCCGGTTCCGCTTCATTGTTCTGCGATGGCTGGTTCAAGGAACCGGCCGGCGAACGCAAACTCAATATCTCCTTGCGCGTCTCGACGAAGTCGGCGGAACTGAGGGGATGCTGCTGATCGGGCCAGTGGCTGACGGCCCATTCCTGCAAGGCTTCGAAACGCCGCCACAGTTCGGCGATGAATTCGCGGCGCGCCTCTTCCTCCTGCTGCGGCGTCTTTTCGGCGCCTTCCCCGATATGTACTTGCACGGCTGCTCCCTGGCTGATCAATCGTCCTGCCAGCCTACGCAGGGACCAGCCTATCGTCTGTTCGCGAACGAACAAAGAGCTTATTCAGGCATCTTGCGGAAACCCACGGCCAGGCGGTTCCAGGTATTGATGGAGCCGATGGCCAGGGTGACGTTGACCATTTCCGCCGGCGTCAATTGCTCCGCCAGCGCCGCATACACGTCATCGGGCGCCTGGCTTTGCGGCAGCAGGGTCAGCGCCTCCGTCCAGGCCAGCACGGCCCGCTCGCGCGGCGTGAAGAACGGCGTTTCGCGCCAGACGGACACGGCATACAGACGGCGCTCCGTTTCGCCCGCCTTGCGCGCATCGCTCGTGTGCATGTCCACGCAAAAGGCGCAGCCATTGATTTGCGACGCGCGCAGGCGGATCAGCTCGAGCAGTGCGTGTTCCACGCCCAGTTTGGCGATCGCCGCTTCCAGCGCATACATGGCCTTGACGGCGTCCGGCGAAGCTTGTGTAAAATCGAGTCGTTGCTGTGTCATGATGCATTCCTTGATGTTGAGAGATGCATCATTGTAGAAGCGCGACAACAGCGCGCGGCAGGCCAATCTCACCGAAAAACAGCAGACCACCAGCAGACACACCATGGAATTACATATCCTGATCGACGGCACGCGCGACCTGGGTGGCCAGCTGTACCGCCAGCTCAGCGAAGCCATCCGCTCGGGTCGGCTGACGGACGGCCAGCAGTTGCCGCCCTCGCGCCTGCTGGCCAGCCAGCTGGGCCTGTCGCGCAAGACGGTGTCCGATGTGTATGACAAGCTGGGCTATGAAAAGCTGCTGGTAGGAAAAGTCGGGGTGGGCAGCTTCGTGCAGACGCCGCATGCCTCGCCGCAGCGCCGCCATGCCAGCGCGCCGCTGGCCAGCGCGCAGCGCATCGCCCGCTGGGAAGCGACGCCCACGCCCCTGCGCCGCGCCAGCCAGGAAACGCCGGCACGCTACGCCTTCATCGGCGGACGCGCCACGCCCGCGCACTTCCCGCAGGATGAATGGCGCGCCTGCATGCTGCATGCACTGCGCCAGGGCGGTCAGGCGCGGGGACGCTATGGCCCCGCGGAAGGCTTGCCCGCCTTGCGCGCGGCGATCGCCGGCCATGCCGCCTTCAGCCGCGGCATCCATTGCACCGAGGAGCAAGTGCTCGTCACCAGCGGCGCGCAGCAAGCCTTGCATCTGCTGGCGCTGACCCTGCTCGAGCCGGGCGACACGGTTGCCGTGGAAGAACCCGGTTATCCCGTGGCACGCGCCGTGTTCGCCAGCCAGGGCGCGCGCGTGGTGGGCGTCGAAGTGGACGAGGATGGCATGATCGTCGCGCAAATCCCGGACGGCACGCGCTTGATCTATGTCACGCCCGCCCATCAATTTCCGCTCGGCATGCCGATGAGCATGGCGCGCCGCCATGCCCTGCTGGAACGGGCGCAGCAGCTGGGCGCCATCATCATCGAGGACGATTACGACAGCGCCTTCCGCTACGAGGGCCGGCCCGAGGATGCGCTGCAAAGCATGGACCGCTACGGCATCGTCGCGCACGTGGGCAGCTTTTCCAAGATCATGCTGCCGGAATTGCGCCTGGGCTATGTGGTGCTGCCGCAAGCCATCGTGGCCGCCATGCAGACGGTGAAATACCTGAGCGATTGCCATACGGCCAGCCTGGGCCAGCATGCGCTGGCCAAATTCATCGGCGATGGCCATTTGCTGCGCCATATCCGCCGCTGCCACGATATCTACGTGGGGCGGCGCGAGCGGCTGCAGCACTGGTTCAACGGCCCCTTGGCCCCATGGTTCCGCCTGGTGCCGGCCAGCGCCGGCTTCCACGTGGCGGCGCTGGCGCAGGCGCCACTCGATATCGCCGAATTGCTGCGCCGCGCGCGCCTGGCCGACGTCAGCCTGTATGCGCTGGCCAGCTTTTACCATGGCCCCGCCCGCCACGAAGGCCTGTTTCTCGGCTATGGCGCCATCGACAAGCTCGATATCGACACGGCGCTGGCCATCGTGCTGGCGATCCTGCAAGAGATGGCGCCCCTGCCCCTCAACGGGGTTGCCAGCGATAGTGCCCCGTGATCGGATAGCTGAATAAAATATTCTCCTCGCGCGCGCCCTCGCCGATGTTGTGGATGATCAGCGGCACGCCGCTCCACGACTGCTTGTCGCTGACGATGCCGATATGGGTCAGGTTGCGCGGCAGGCGCCAGGTGACGATGTCGCCCGCGCGGTAAGCGTTCGCTTCCTTGCTTGGCGGCAGGCTGGTGCCGTGGCGGGCAAAGTAGGTGCCCAGGTTCGGCACGCGGCGGTGGTCGATATTGCGGTCCGGCCCCTTCATCTGCCAGCGTCCCTGCTGCTGGTACACCTGCCACGCCTTGCGCATGTCTTCGTGCACGAGCACCTGCAAATCCTGCCCCAGCTGGCGGTAGGCGCGCACGACCACGTCCGTGCACACGCCGCGCTCGAGCGGCACGTCGCCGCCCGGATAGGCGAGGCGTTCGTAGCGCGGGTCGTACTGCAGGGTCACGCCCACCTGGCTGCGGGCGGCGGCGACGAGGGCTTGCGGGCCGGGTGCCGGCGCGGCGTGCAGCGCCAATGGCAACAAGGCAAATAACACAGTGGACAGCAGTTTGAACGGCATGACAGTCAAGTAATTGTGGCAATACAGCAAACTTTACCCTATGCGCGGGAAAAGCGCCGCTTCAGCGCCAGGCAATCGGCTTGGCGCTGAAACGTCAGGCCAGCGAGCGCTGCGCCCGCTTGCAGATTCGTGCCGTGGCGGCAACGGGGCTGTCCAGCAGCCATTGCGCGCACAGGCTGCGCACCCAGTCCGGCCGGCTCTTGGCCGCATCGTTGAGCCAGTTGGCCACGGAATCCTGCACGTAGACGGCCGGGTCGGCGCGCAAGGGCTGCAACAGGGGCAAGGCCAGCTGCGGCTCTTCCTTTAGCTGGGCGATATGCGCGCACCACACGCCGCGCGGGCGCAGCGCCTCGCAGGCGAAGCGGCGCACTCTTTCCGACGGGTCCGCCGTCCATGGCGCCAGCAAGACAATGGCTGCGTCAAGACGCGCCGCCAGATGGGGCCGCAGCGCCAGCCAGGCCCATTCGCGCACGCCGAAGTGGCCATCGTCGGCCAGCGGCCGCATGGCGGCCAGCTGCCGCGGCAAGGGCCAGCCCGCCTGGGCGGCGATGGCAAAGCAGGCCCAGCCCCGCACCGTGTCGGACGGGTGCGCTTGCAGCAACGCCAGGTCGGCGTCGGCATCGAGCAGCAATTGCGCCGCCAAGACCATGCGCCCGGTGATGCCGGCGGCGGCCTGGGCCCGCATTTGTTCCAGCCGGGCCCCGCCGATAGCGGGCACGGCCGCAGCCAGCAGCTGGGCAAAATCGATGGCCAGCCCTTCCGTCAGGGTGGCGCTGGCCACCGCGCCCTGGTTCAGCAGGGCCAGGCGGGCGGGGGCGATATCGGCGACGCCACGGCTCATGCTGCACCCTGCATTTCACCCTTATCCGTCTTGCGCCAGGCTTTTTCCAGCAATCCACTCAACAACTGCATCTCGTCCGGCGTGAAATCGGCAAACAGGCTGGCGATCCATTGCGCGTGCTCGTCGACCAGGGTGGCGGCCGCCGCTGCTCCCTTGGCGCTCAGGCGCACCAGCAGCTTGCGCCGGTCGAGCTGGTCCGCGTGGCGTGCCAGGAAGCCGTCGCGCTCGAGACCATCGAGCAAGCCCGTGATGGTGCCGCGCGTCACGCCGGCGCGCTCGGCCAGCTCGTGCGGAGAGAGTCCATCGGGCACGTCGCGCAGCAGGGCCAGCAGCACGAATTTGCCTTCGGACAAGCCATGCCGGCCCAGGCGCGCGGCGCAATCGCCATCGATGGCCGATGCCAGGCCCAGCACTTCAAAGCACAGGCGCAGGCGTCCGATGGATGCCGGCATGTCGGGGCCAAGCGCGCGGCGCTGCACGTCGCCCAGCAAGGCCGTGTATTTCTGTTCGAGTTCTATCATATGGCGCAATATAATATGGCGCCATATTAAATGTCAAATGGAAAACCTCAGGGGTTTTCCATTTGGACTCAGAAGCGGGCCTTGTCCCTCGCCCACGCAATGATGGCGTTGGCGTCGACGGCACCCGGCTGGCGCGCCACTTCCACGCCGCGCAAAAACAGGGCCAGGGTGGGAATGCTGCGGATATTGAAACGGCTGCCCAGGTCCGGCGACGCTTCCGTATTCACCTTGACGACGCGAAAGGCCGGTTCCAGCATCCTGGCCGCTTGCACATAGAATGGCGCCATGCTGCGGCACGGACCGCACCACGGCGCCCAGAAGTCCACCAGCACGGGAATGTCGCTGCGCTCGATATGCTTGAGGAAACGGGCGCTGGCCAGGTCCACGGGCTGGCCCGTGAACAGCTCCTTCTGGCACTTGCCGCAGGTGGGCTGCTCCGTGAGCCGGGCGGCCGGCAGGCGGTTGACGGCGTCGCAATGGGGGCACACGATGTGCAGGGAGTCTGGCGTGGTCGGGGTCATGGCATTCCTGGAAAGCGTAGCATCAAGTTGACGGACATTTTACGGCGTATCGCGCGGCAGCGCCGGCTCGCTGGCGGCACATTTGCACATACTCGCCTATAGTGCGCTGGAACGGTGCGCATATTGCCCGGCCAGCCAAGGAGAAACATGCCTGATGTCACCATAAACATGGCGCAGAACGCCGAACTCGCTGCCGCCCTGGCCTTGCAGCGCACCGCCTGTCTGGCCCACCCCGTGCCCACGTTCGCCGAGCGCAAGCGCGACCTGCAAACCCTGCGGCGCTACCTGCGCGACCACAAACAAGCGCTGTGCGCGGCGATCAGCGCCGATTATGGCAACCGTTCTCACCACGAAACCTTGCTGGCGGAGATATTCCCCGCCATCGACGGCATCGATCACGTACTGAAAAAATTGAAGAAGTGGATGCAGCCGCAGCGCCGCAGCGTGGACTGGCGCAGTTTCCCTGGCGCCCGCAACCGCGTGCTGCCCCAGCCCTTGGGCGTGGTGGGCGTCATCGTGCCGTGGAATTTCCCCGTCAACCTGAGCCTGGTGCCCCTGAGCTACATCTTTGCCGCCGGCAACCACGCCATGGTCAAGATGAGCGAAAACTCGCGCCACCTGGCGCGGCTGCTGATCGACACCATGCCCGCCTATTTCCCCCCGGAAAAGCTGCAGTTTTTTGACGAGACGGGCGGCGTAGGCATGGCTTTTTCGCAACTGCCATTCGACCACCTGCTGTTTACGGGTTCCGGCCAGACGGGCCGGGCCGTCATGGCGGCCGCCGCACAGAATCTGTGCCCCGTCACCCTGGAACTGGGCGGCAAGGCGCCGGCCATAGTCTGCGCCGATTTCGACCTGCGCACGGCTGCCGAGCGCATCCTGTTCGTCAAGTACCTGAATGCGGGCCAGATCTGCACCAGCGTCGACCACGCCTGGCTGCCCGAGGCCGGCATCGAAGCCTTCGTCGAGCATGCGCGCCGGATCGTGCCCACGCGCTACCCACGGCTCGATACGCCCGACTATACTTCCATCATCGACGAAGCCGCCTTTGAGCGCCTGCTGCAGGCGCTGGACGAAGCGCGGGAACGGGGCGCGCAAGTGATTTCGCTGCTGCCGGGACCCGCGTACGACCGCGCCACGCGCAAGATTGCGCCGCACATCGTGCTGGGCGCGCCCGAAGACAGCCTGCTGCTGACACGGGAAATCTTCGGCCCCATCCTGCCGCTGCGCGGCTATACGAAGCTGGAGACCGTGATCGCCAGTATCAACGGGGGGCCGCGCCCGCTGGCCATCTATCCGTTCAGCAACGACAAGCAGACCGTGCAGCTGCTGATCGACACGGTGATGTCGGGCGGCGTGTCCGTCAACGACGCGCTGTTCCACGTGGGCCAGCACGACCTGCCCTTCGGCGGCGTGGGCGAGTCCGGCATGGGCCACTACCACGGCGTCGAAGGTTTTCACACTTTCAGCAAGCTGCGGCCCGTATTCTACCAGGCACGCTACAGCCCTTTGACGCTGCTGCGGCCGCCTTACGGCAAGCTGGCCAGCCGGGTATTGAACTTCCTGACCCGCTGATTACAGGAACAGCGAGGCGGCGATGGCCCACATGACGAGGGCGATGATGCCGTCGAGCACGCGCCAGGCCATGGGCTTGGCAAACACGGGCGCCAGGTAGCGGGCACCAAAGCCCAGCAGGAAGAACCACAGGGCCGAGGCCATGATGGCGCCGCCGGCGAAGTAGAAACGTCCCACGCCTTCATGCTGGCCGCCGATCGAGCCGAGCAGGATGACCGTGTCGAGGAAGGCGTGCGGGTTCAGCAGGCTGAACGCGAGCGCCGCGCCGATCACGGCCCAGTAGCCTTCGGGGGCCTTGGCGGCCGACACCGTCATGGCCGTCGGGCGCCAGGCCGACTTGGCGGCGCGCAAGCCATAGGCGATCAGGAAGGTGGCGCCGCCAGCCTTGGCCCACAGCAGGAAATTGGGGTTGTCGGCAATGAAGGTGCCCATGCCGGCCACGCCGGCCGTGATCAAAATCGCGTCGCACACCAGGCAGACCAGGATGCAAGTAAGCACGTAATGGCGCTTCAAG
Source organism: Janthinobacterium sp. BHSEK (assembly GCF_056174685.1). NCBI lineage: Bacteria > Pseudomonadati > Pseudomonadota > Betaproteobacteria > Burkholderiales > Oxalobacteraceae > Janthinobacterium > Janthinobacterium sp. BHSEK. Next base: position 7,963 of record NZ_JBWBYV010000001.1, on the reverse strand, counting down.
CCCTGCTTGAGCAAGAAGGCGTTTTGCGTGCCGATGGCCACGATCAGGCTCGCCCCGAGCCCCATGCCTTTCAAGAAAATTGCGCTGTCCATACCGATTCCTTTCCATTGCTTTCCATCACGCGCACGGCCGCCCACGCTCTGCCGGCAACGGCAAAGTCATCAGAGGTAGGTGGAGGGTGGTGCGGAACCTGGGGGACCGCGCGGGAGAGTGGAGTTGTTACCCTATTTCAACAGTGTAAAGAAAAAGTAAATATAAGTATAATGAATGATTCTAACCATATATAAGAGAAACTTATGCGCGTCGTCGATTACCGTGGATTGGCCGCCCTCGACGCCGTGATCGGCCTGGGCAGCTTTGAAAAGGCCGCGCAGGCGCTGGCGATCAGCCAGCCGGCCGTGTCGCAGCGCATCCGCACCCTGGAAAACCTGGAAGGCACTTTATTGATCATCCGCAGCCACCCGCCCCTGCCGACAGAAGCGGGCCAGCGCCTGATCGCCCACTACCGGCAAGTCAAGCTGCTCGAAGCGGCGCTCGATGCCCAGCCCGGACCCACGACGCACCTGCCGGCGCTGGCCATCGCCGTCAATGCCGACAGCGCCGCCACCTGGATCCCGGAAGCGCTGGGGCCGCTGCTCTCGCCTCCCTCGTGCCTGCTCGACATCCGCCTCGACGACCAGGACCATACCTTGAGCCAGCTGCGCGAAGGGCGCGTGTTTGCCTGCGTCACCAGCGCCAACGACCTGGTGGCCGGCACCACGGCCACGCCGCTGGGCGGCATGCGCTACCTGTGCGTGGCCTCGCCCGCATTCGCCCGGCAATGGTTTCCCCATGGTTTTACGGTGGAAGCCGTCAGCCAGGCGCCCGCCATCACGTTCGGCAGCAAGGATGCGCTGCACGAACGCTATCTGCAGCACCGCCTCGGCTACACGGGCCGCTATCCGCACCATGTGCTCGGTTCGGCGCGCGACTTCGTGCGTTTCATCGAAGCGGGCTATGCCTATGGCATGGTGCCCCTGCTGCAGGCGGAAACGGCGCTGGCCGCCGGCCGGCTGGTCGATGTGGCGGCGGGGCAAGCGCTCGACGTGCCCCTGACCTGGCATGCCTGGGATATCCAGACGCCGCTCACGCGCACCCTGTCGGACGCCGTCATCGCCACTGCGCGCAAATGGCTGTTGCAGGATTGATTGACGCATGCGACAGTTATCTATGATAAAGAGCAACGTCCCCATGTGCGCCCTGCCCAGCCTGGCCTACACTGCAAGCATCCACCATCACCATCGGGAGCCCGCATGACGATCCTGCGCACCACCCTGCTCGGTTTGCTGGCGGCCATCCCGCTCGCTGCCGGCCTGGCCGCCTGCTCGCCCTTGATGGCCATCAATGCCTTATCTTCCGGCAACGCCTCGCACGTGACGCAGGGCCTGGCGTACGGCCCCCTGCCACGGCAAAAGCTCGATGTGTATGCTCCCAAGACCCGCACGGGGCCCGTGCCCGTGGTGGTGTTCTTTTACGGCGGCAACTGGACGACGGGCGAGCGCGCCGACTATGCCTTCGTTGGCCACGCGCTCGCCGCGCGCGGCTACCTGGCCGTGATCGTCGACTACCGATTGTATCCGGACGTGCACTACCCCGAAATCCTGCAGGATGCGGCCCGCGCCGTGGCCTGGGCCGCGATGGAATCGAGCCGCCATGGCGGCGACCCCGCGCGTCTGTTCGTCATGGGCCATAGCGCCGGCGCCTACAACGCGGCCATGCTGGCGCTCGACGCCAGCCTGCTGGCGCGCCACGGCATGCGTCCGCAGGACTTGCGGGGCTGGATAGGCCTGGCCGGCCCGTATGATTTCCTGCCCATCGAAAACACCACGACCCGCCCCGTCTTCTTTTACCCGGACACGCCCGCCTCTTCGCAGCCCATCCACCACGTGACGGCCGATGCCCCGCCCGTCCTGCTGATCGCCCCCCAGCCCGGCCAGGACAAGCTGGTCGATCCGCGACGCAACACGGGTGGCCTGGCCAGCGCCTTGCGCGCGCTGCACCGGCCCGTGACGGAAACCTATTTCGACCACGTGGGCCACGCCACCCTGGTCGCCACGCTGGCTGCACCGTTGCGCAGGCTGGCACCCACGCTGGATGCCGTCAGCGCTTTCATCGATGCCAACAGCGGGAGCGGCGACGCCGTCTCGTCTGCGGACTTTTCCGATACGGCCTTGCCGGCAAGCATAGCCTTGCCGCCTCGCGCACCTGGCGCGGCCACACCGGCCCCAGAGCTGCACGCATACGACAAAACGCCCGCCCCGTGAAGGGCGGGCGCTCTGCCCAAACCAGCCTGCATGATGCCGCATGACGCTGCTGGCCTTCCCCCGGAGCTCGGCCTCCGGAGTGGGCCATCAGCCGCAAGCAGTCTCGTGCTTACTCTTTACGGCTGGCGCTGCTGCTCTTGCTTTGTGCGGAGCCTGCTTGCGAGGCGCTGCCGCTGGCCGAGCTTTCGCTGCCGGACGACTGCTGGCTGCCCTGGTGGCTGGCGCTTTGCAGGCTTTGACCGTCGCGGCTTTGCGCACCACGCTGCTGGTCGCGGCTGGCGCCGTTTTGCTGGTAGGCCTGGAACGGTTCGGCCATGCGCTGCATCGCTTCCTGCTGCTTGCGCACGTTTTTCTCCGTTTCTTCCGACGCCGTACGGGCCACTTCTTCGGCCAGGGCCTTGGCGGTACGGCTCGTTTCATTCACATGACGCTCTGCCACGTTGGCCAGTTCGACCTGCGTATCGGCCGCGAGGCGCGACACCTGTTGCTGGTATTTGCGCAATTGCTCGGCGGCAGGCTGGCCCGAGGCGGCAGCCACCTGGAACACATCTTCAGCGCGCTCGACCGTCAACAGGTTTTGGCTGGTGACCGTGCTTTCTTCCAGCAAGCCTTGTGCCAGCTGCATGTTCAGGTCACTGAAGTGCTGCATCGACTGAAACAGCGACTTCGACAGGCCATTGAAGAAAGCCAGTTGCGCTTCCAGGTGGTTCTTGGCGGCGGGGGTAACACTACGGGAATATGGATACATGGAGTTCCTCATTAAATAGCGGTTGGGTGGACATAAACAGATGGCGACACCACCGGCTGTCGAACGGTGAGGCAGACGGCCGGGCTACGCCACGAAACGCGAAAAAACATATCCGATTGGTGGGAAGATGCTTTGCAACGCGAGTCCCAAGGCTACGTGAGCACCGCAGGTGAGGCATGATCTGGATCAAAGGTGCGCGAGGCTGCGCAAAAAGTTTGGGCTGGACGGCTTGCTCTTGGCAAACGTCAGTAACGGAAAGGAAAATCTGTGCCAGGCAGGCTCAGCCAGCGGCGCCCGTGCCCGTGCCCGGCACGACAGGCTTGTAGCCATGGCTGCGCAGCGACGCTTCCAGCCAGCGGTTGCCGTACCAGCCGCGCGCCAGCAGGTAACTGAGTTCCGCGCCGGCCATCAGCAGCATCATCGGGCCGATGCGCAATTCGCTGGCCAGATGGCTGCCAAACCACAGGCATGCATCCATCGCCAGCATGAGCAGCAACAGCCACCAGCGGCGCTTGGCGACGGCCCAGAACGAGCCCAGGAACAGGGCCGGCCAGGAAAAACCCGCTTTGACGTAGGCATAGCGGCCGGCATCGTCGGCAAACAGGGTGGCGCTGTGCTTCATGCTGCTCTCTTCAGGTAATGACCGGCCTCAAGGCTCGGGGTGGTGGCAAACGGCTTCGACATTGTGGCCATCCGGTCCCAGCACGAAGGCGCCGTAGTAATTCGGGTGGTACAGGGCGCGGATGCCGGGGGCGCCGTTATCCTTGCCGCCCGCTTCCAGCGCGGCCTGGTAAAACGCATCGACCTGGGCGCGGTTGTCCGCCGCGAAGGCGAGATGCATGCCGGCATGCGGCGTGCCGCCCACGCCGAACCAGAAATCGGGCTTGCCATCCTTGCCCATGCCGATCCAGCCCTGCTCTTCCATCACCACCGATACGCCCAGGGGCGCCAGGGCGGCCGAAAAGAAGGCCTTGCTGGCCTGTGCATCGCTGACATTCAAACCGATGTGATCAAGAATCATGATGGCGCTCCCTGGAGGTCGTGAAATAGAAAATGCAGTATGCATCAACATTGCCTTTTAGGCAATCATCGCTGCATATCCGGCCCACTTGCTCCAGGGAGCGCCATGCGGATGTCTAGCGCAGGTTGCCTGTATGCCCCAGCGAATAACGGCCCGGCTGCGGCCAGACGGTCAGGCCGTGCGGTTCCTGCCCGACTTTCACTTTGGACACGTCGCCGCTGTTCGTATCGATGCGGTAGACCACATCGTCGAAGCGGCCGGACAGCCACAGATACTTGCCATCGGCGCTCACATTGCCCATGTCGGGGCTGCCGCCGCCGGGAATCGGCCAGTTCGACACGACTTTTTCCGTGGCGAAATCGATCACGCTGACGCTGCCCTTGCCCTTCGGCTTGCCGTGGATGCGGTGCGTGCCGCGGTTGGCCACGTACAATTTCTTGCCATCGCGGCTCGGATACAGGCCGTGTGCGCCCACGCCCGTCTGGATGAAGCCGATTTCCTTCAGGGTGGCGCCATCGACGATGTGCACGCCGTCCGCGTCCATGTCGGCGATAAAGAATTTCTTGCCGTCCGGCGAGATGCGTATGTCTTGCGGCATGCCCTTCTTGACGCTGCAGATTTCATTCGCCGGACCGCCCACGGGGCCGGACTCGGCAAAGCGCTTGGCCGGCATCTGCAGTTTCAGGTAGCCGTCGACCTTGCGGCCCACCAGGTCGATCTTGGCGATGGTGCCGTCGAACTCGCAGGTGAACATGGCGTAGCGGCCGTCATTCGAGAAATCCGCATGGTTGATGCCGCCGCACTGGGGCGTGTCGATCGAATACTGCACGGCCATGGTCTTCGGATCGCGGAAATCGAGGCGGTGGCGCGCTTCGGCCACGACGATGGCCGACTTGCCGTCCGGCGTGTAATACATATTGTAGGGATCGTCGACGGGCACTTCCTTGCCCGGTTTGCCCGTCAAGGGGTCGACCGGCGTCAGGCTGCCCTTGTCCGTGCGCTCGGCATTGTTCGCCACCCACAGGGTGCGCAAGTCCCACGACGGCACCACGTGCTGCGGGCCGCTGCCGACCTTGAACTTGTCGACCACTTTCAGGCTGTCCTGATCGATCACGTAGACGTCGTTCGAGCGCAGGTTCGGCACATAGACGCGGCGCAAGTGATCCTTGACGACGGGGCTCATATTGCTGCTGCCGATGCTGCCGTACACGTTTTTCGGGTCCGCCAGCGGCGGCATGCCCGGCAGTGGAGAATAGACTGCCGCCGGCGCCGCGGCGACAGCGGCCGGGGCCGGCGTGCTGGCGCCGATGACCTGGCTGGCCACGCCCAGGCCGGCCAGTGCGGCAGCCAGGGCGGACAAGGTGACGATGGTGCGTCGTTGAGATGTTTTCATGTGTTTTCGCGTCATTTCGTTGCAAAAGCCGGAAGTTCGACACTCCCAGCGGAAGATTTACTTATTTCGTTGCAGCAATTGCTTGATGGCGGCCACCGAGGTGTCCACCTGCAGCTTGATACCGATCTGGCCCAGCTCCTTTGTTGCCCGCGTCGCGTCGCCGCGCACGCCGTCCGCCACGCCGGGCTTCGCTCCGTGGGCCATGGCCTCGCTGCGCACCAGCGACGGGTCCGTCGCCAGCATCAAGGCGGCATCCGCCAAGCCCGCATGCAGGCCGATCTCGGCGCTGCTGTGGCCGCGCTTCTGCAGTTCGGCAATATAGGCCGATTGCGTGATGTCATAGTAGTCGAGCAAGGCGTAGGCGCGCGCTTCCTTGCCCGCAGGTGTCTTGCCCCAGGCGCGGTTGAGTTTATTCGCCACGTTCTGCTCGTTCTTCTGGTAACCACCGTGATCGCCGAGGAAGATGATGTCGCGGAAACCGTGCTGGCGCAGGCTGGCGGCGGCCCCTTCCAGCACGGCTTCGAAGGCGGCGGGCGGTATCGAAATCGTGCCGGCAAAGCGCATGTGCCCGGCCGGCGGCGAAATCGCGCCTTCCGGCACGTAGGAAACGACGGGCGCGACGATGGTATTGCCCAGCTTTTGCGCAATCTGGCGCGCCAGCAAGCCGGCGCGCACATTGTGCTTGCCCAGCGCGATATACGGCCCGCTCTGCTCGACGCCGCCGATCGGCACCAGCACGGTCGTGGCGCCATGGTCGATACGGCTGCGCAGCTCCGTGCTGGTCAGCTCTTCCAGCATCACGCTGCTGCTGGCAGGCGCGGCAGCCATGACTGGCGCCGTGAGCAGCAGAGCCGAAAACGTCAGGACGAACAGGGAAACGAGGGGCTTGCGTGAAAGGCGGAGCGTGGATGGCGCGCAGGGCGCCGTTCGCTGGGGGAACTGCAGAGTCATAAGCCAACATCTTTCCGAGGTCAAAACGTGACGCCGTGCCCGGCCTTGCCAGGCAAGCTGGCTGCCACGCAAGAATTGTATTCCATCATGACGGGAACGGCACGTTAATTTGACGCGGTGCCTTGCAAGGAATTGACTAAGGGAAACTATCTATCAGGCTATTGCCGCGTTAGCCCTGCCCGCCTCGCCATCATGGAGCGTTTCGTTGCGCTTCTCGGCATAGGCCTTGAGCGAGCGCATCGTTTTCGGAAGGCCTTCCCGAACTTGTCTGGCAACGCCTGGGCCGAACAGAAAGACAAGCGCTCCAGTGAACCACACGCGGTGAACGACTTCCGATCCGCCATCTGCGGCAGTAACCGTGTGCTCGAAGTGGATGCGGAACAGCGGGATGTAGCCCTCGACGGTGAACGAGCGGCCTGCGGAGCGCTCCGTGACCAGCAGCGGAATCCCCATCCCCTTGCTGGGAACTATCCTGCCGTGTGTGCCAACTGCGAACGGCCCATCGAGCCGGGCTTGCTTTGTATCCGGATCCCACAGGTGCCATCGGTCGACCTCGCTCCAGATTTGGTCGATAACCGTGGGCGGGACTGCAATGTGGATGGTTTCTTCGATTTGCATCAATGGGGATTCTCCCTATTCATATCAATATCATTGAATTCTGGCGGTACTTGCCACAGACAGAGCGGGGCCATGACGAGCCAGGCTGAACCGGCATGCCATTAAGCAGGCGCGCACCTGATAAAAAATGACAATGCATGCATTTACACCTGGGCACGATGCTATCCTAAAAACGCTGACCGTGAGCACCTTGAATATTGAGAAATGATGAAAGCAACACACTGGAGGGTTGAAGAGCTAAAACATCACGCGGCGGATATCGTCTGGCTTGATACCGAGGGTGCTCGCCGTGCCTATGATGTAGTGCGCCTTCATGATTCGAAGACGCATCCCGGCCTGGACGCTAACACCGTTGGCTCCATCGAACGGTTCGCATTCGGCGATGATGTGGCCAGCGCGACCAAATGGTTACGTGCCCGTATGCAGGGAAGTCAGCAGGTCGTAGTTGTGTTTGGAGAAGACGAATGCTTCGTATGCAGCAGTGTGTTCCTGGTCGAGAATTGGTCGGATATTTTTGTCCCTTCGCGTGACGACGCGATGGTCTATTCGAACGACACGCCTCTTATCGTATTTTATTGCCATGAGAATGCATTCGAGGTAGGGCAGCGACTTGTCTTTGATTAAGAAGCGGGTCCGGCCAGGAGCCAACAGCCAGGACGATGTCCGGTCCCGAATTGCACCGCCAAGATGAGCCTGCTATCATCGCCTGCATGCAACGCAACTATGATCGGAGTTCACAGTGACGGCATACATACCCGCTTTGATCTGGCTGCTTTCGGCAGTGGCTTGCCACCTGATTGCCACACGACGCCTTCTGAAAAGACCTGCGGTCAGGGACATGATAGTCGCTCTGACAGGCCCGTTTGCCATTCCCTGGCTTCTCATCGCAAAGCCCGAAAAAACCTAAGCACGCGAGCATCCGCAGGTCC